>JARRMH010000032.1:0-21151 GCA_037386205.1 Woeseiaceae bacterium
CAGCAAGGCTGAGGCCGACTAGCCTTCAGGACCGCCTACAAGCGAACACCGAGCATCGTGAGCAGCCGGCGTGACCAGCGCTGCCTGAGAATCGGCACGAGAAACCGGTAGAGCCTGCCGGAGGTATACTCATCTTTGCCCTTCTCGAGCGCGGCGAGGCCTTCGCGAACGACGACGTCGGCGTCATACCAGATGAACGACGGCGTCGCCTGCTTCATTGCCGTGAGCTTGTCGGATGCGTGGAACTCCGTGTGCGTGAAACCGGGGCACAACGCCATCACGTGCACACCGCGGGGTTTGAACGCCGACGCGAGTGCTTTCGACAGTGCAATCAGGTAAGCCTTGGTCGGTCCGTAGCTGTAGTCACCGCCGACCGTCATGCGCCCGGCAACCGACGCCACGTTGAGTACGCGCCCGAACCCGCGTTCCGCCATGGCTGGAATGAATTCGTGGCACATGGCTGCGACCGAGGTCATCATCAGGCGCAGGTAGGCATCGTGCCGTTGCCAGTCGCGTTCGCGGATCAGGTCGGGCCCTTCCGATCCTGCGTTGTTGACGAGGTAGTCGATGTCGAGCCCAAGGCCCTGCACATCCCGGTGCAGTTGCAGAGGCGCATCGGGGCTCGACATGTCCGCGACGAGGACCTCGGTCCCGACGCCATGCGTCGCCCGCAGTTCTGTTGCCAGCGCCTCGAGCGCTTCCCTGCGCCTCGCAACGAGGACGAGATCGACGCCGCGGGCGGCGAGTTGCCTCGCGAATTCCTTGCCAAGCCCTGCAGAGGCCCCGGTAATGAGTGCCGTTCGTGAGCCCATATGCCACGACTATCGCACGTTTTGCTTGTTTTTTGGCCGGTCACCCGCTAGTTTTCCCGCAAGACGCTGATGGGGACGAGTACGCAGTCCAGTCAGGCCGCAGCGACCGGAGGACGGTGTGAGCTCCGGGCCTGGCCCTGCCGAATATCACCCCGGAGTCGCCGCCCGAAAGTGCGCCTGCTCGAGTAGACGCGGCCGGCTGGTCCACGAGACGGACGCCGGGCCATCAGGCCCATAAGACGGCAGCAATGCCGTGAAGCCGGGTGGTACCGCGAAATTCTTCGCCCCGGGAAAATAGGTGTCAGTTACCTTTTGGTTCGAATAGAGGTGACTGACACCCATTTCCCCGGGGCTTTTTGGGTTTATGGGACAGAGAATTGGCATTTAAGGAAGTTACGGGACGCTACGACGGGCCGGCCCTCGAGGAAGAGGTACTGGCGTTCTGGCGCGAGCACGACGTGTTTGCGAAGACGGTAGCGGCCACGAAAGACGGGCCGCAATTCAGTTTCAATGAAGGCCCGCCGACCGCCAACGGCAGGCCCGGCATCCACCATGTCCTCGCGCGCTCGTTCAAGGACATCTTCCCACGCTACAAGACGATGCGGGGCTACTACGTGCCGCGCAAGGCCGGCTGGGACACGCACGGACTGCCGGTCGAGCACGAGGTTGAGAAGCTCCTCAAGAAGGAGGGGCGCATCGACAATTACGACAAGGCGGAGATCGAGGACAAGGTCGGCATAGACGAGTTCACACGCCTCTGCCGCGAGTCGGTCATGACGTACATCGGCGACTGGGAGAAAATGACGGAGCGCATGGGCTTCTGGGTCAATTTCGACGAAGCCTATTACACGCTCGACAACTCCTACATCGAGTCGGTCTGGAATCTGCTCAAGACGATCTGGGACAAGGACCTGATCTACAAGGGATACAAGGTCGTTCCCTACGATCCGCGCATCGGCGCAACCCTGTCGTCGCACGAGCTGGCGCAGGGGTACAAGGAAACCGAGGATCCGTCGATTACCGTGCGTTTCAAGGTCGCGGGGGAAGCGGATACCTATTTCCTCGTGTGGACCACCACGCCCTGGACGTTGCCGTCCAACCTCGCTCTGGCCGTCGGCGAAGACATCGATTACAGCTTTTGCGAGTCCGACGGACAGACGCTGATCGTGGCCGAAGCCCTGCGCGAGGCCGTATTTCGCGACGTGGAACACGAAGTCGTCAGGACCGTGCGCGGCGACGAGCTGGTTGGCATGCGTTACGAGCGCCTCTTCGACTATCTCGATGTCGATGCGGACAATGCGTTCACGGTCATGGCGGCTGATTTCGTCAGCACGGAGGACGGCACCGGTATTGTGCATACGGCACCGGCCTATGGCGTCGATGACCTCGCGCTGGGCCAGGCAAACGGCCTGCCCGTCGTGCACGGTGTCGGCCTGGACGGCCACTTCGTCGACGCGGTCGAACCCGTCAAGGGCCTGTTTTTCAAAGATGCCGACAAGCCACTGATCCGCATTCTCAAGGAGCGCGGTCTGATGTTCCGCACGGAGCGCTACCGCCACAACTATCCGTTTGGCTGGCGCACGGGCGATCCAATCCTCTATTACGCCAAGAACGCATGGTATATACGTACCTCGGATTTTGCCGACCGCATGGCCGAACTCAACCAGACGATCAACTGGGTGCCCGAACACATCAAGGACGGCCGCTTCGGCAACTGGCTCGAGAATAACGTCGACTGGGCATTGTCCCGTGAACGCTTCTGGGGCACGCCGCTGCCGGTCTGGACCGACGGCGAGGCGTTCATGTGCATCGGGTCGGTGGCCGAGCTTGCGGAACTGACGGGCAGGGACCTCGGCGACCTCGACCTGCATCGCCCGGCCGTCGATGACGTCACGTTCGAGAAGGACGGCAAGACCTGGCGCCGGGTACCGGAGGTCATCGACTGCTGGTTCGATTCGGGGGCCATGTCCTATGCGCAGTGGCACTACCCGTTCGAGAATCAGGACAAGTTCGAGAAGCACTTTCCCGCCGATTTCATCTGCGAGGCAATCGACCAGACGCGCGGCTGGTTCTATACGCTCCATGCCATCGCCACGCTGGTCTCCGACAGCGTGGCCTACCGCAACTGCATTTGCCTGAGCCATATTGTCGACCAGGACGGGAAGAAGATGTCCAAGTCGCTCGGCAACATCATTGATCCCTACGAGGTTTTCAACTCGGTTGGCGCCGACGCATTGCGCTGGTACTTCCTGGCGCGCCTGTCGCCCGATGTCCAGAAACGGGTCTCGGTCGACATCGTCGCGGACGTCGCCAGTTCGTTCATCAACACGTTCTGGAATACCTACGGTTTCTTCGTGCTCTACGCACGGCTCGACGAAATCGACCTGGCCCGGGACGTTCCGGTCGAGCAGCGGCCGGAGATCGATCGCTGGGCGCTGGCGCTCCTGCACGACACGATCGAGACCGTGACCCGGGCACTGGATGATTACGATGCCAAGCGTGCCGGTGAAGCGCTCGAATCGTTCGTCGATCAACTGAGCAACTGGTACGTGCGACGCAACCGCCGGCGCTTCTGGAAATCGACGGATCCGGCCGATAAACAGGCGGCGTACCTGACCCTGTACGAATGCCTCAAGGGCGCACATGAGCTGATGGCGCCGTTTGTGCCGTTCCTCGCCGAACATGTCTACCAGAACCTCGTGCGTTCGGTCGATCCCGACGCGCTGCCGTCCGTGCACATGGGCAACTGGCCCGAAGCCGCTCCGGCGTGGCGCAATGACCAGCTGTTGCACGACATCGAAGTCGTCCAGAAAGTGGTCGGACTGGGCCGGGCTGCGCGCAGCAGGTCGGGCGTACGCACGCGCCAGCCGATCTCCAGGGTCCTGGTCCGTGCACCGGACGATGCCGCGGCGCAGGCGCTCGACAGCCACAAGGACCAGATCCTGGAGGAACTCAACGTCAAGGACATCGAGTTCATTGCCCGTGATGCCGGTCTCGTCAGTTACACGATCAAACCGAATCTGCCGAAGCTCGGCAAGCAGTATGGCAAGTTGTTGCCGCGAATCCGCGCGGTGCTGCAGGATGCCGACGGGGCCGAGATCGCGGGCGCTGTCGCGCGCGGCGACGGATTCTCAATCGAAGTCGAGGGGCAAACCATCGAGCTTGCGGGCGACGACGTGCTGATCGAGACCCATTCGGCCGAAGGCTACTCCTGCGAGGCCGATGCCGGATACCTCGCGGCACTGGATACCGCCCTGAACGATGATCTGGTCGCCGAGGGCCTGGCTCGCGAAGTCGTGCGCTCGGTGCAGGACGCGCGCAAGCAAGCCGGCCTCGACGTCTCGGACCGCATCACGCTCGGTGTCTCCGGGTCGGCGGCGGTCGAAAAAGCGCTGCAGGTGCACCGCGACTACCTGATGAACGAGACGCTGGCGACAAACTGGCAGATCGGTCAGGACAACGCGCGCCACACGGCCGAGAAGCACCTTGGCGACGAACACTGGACGATCGAGATCAGTCTCTAGAAGCTGCGCTTCGACTCGATCAGGAACTGGACATTGTCGATGTCGGGATCACCGTTCAGCGGAAACGCGACGTCGATGTGCACAACACGCCCCGACGAGATCCGGGTCACGGCCAGCCGCAGCCCGAAACCTACGTCCGTGAGCCAGCCGCGATTGTCGGGACCGAGCGGGTTGGGTCCCCAGACGCGCCCGACGTCGGCGAAGACCGCGCCGCCAACGCGGGCGAGCCGGAACGGGTACCAGTCGGTGTAGTAGCGCTGCTCGATCGTTGCGAGGGCTTTCGACTCGCCGACCTGGTAGCGTAACGGGTAGCCGCGCAGTCCCGTGTCACCGCCGATTTCGACCAGGTTGTCGAGATCGAGCGACTCGCCGACGGTGCCGCTGATCGCCGCATAAAACGTGCGCTTTTCCGAGTGCCGGTGGTAGAAATGCGCATCGAGGGACAGCAGCGTATTCGCGAGATCGCCGGATTCGAGCCGGCCCCGGGTGGAAGCGGACAGCAGCAGGGCCGTCTTGTCCAGTGAGCCGAAGCCATCGCTGGCGCTCATCGAAAAGATCGCCGCATCGCGGTCCGAGCCGTACGCGGTGTCCGCCCAGCCCAGCGACGCACGGACCTGCAGGCCCATCTGGAAGTCCTCGGTTCGGTCGATCTGGTCGTGGTTGCTGGCCTCGACGAAACCGTCCTCCACGAGTTCGAAGCCGAGGTACGGGTACACCAGTTCACGGTCCTCGGGCACCACGTTGGCCAGGGTCACGTTCTCTGCCGGGCCGACCCGGTTGAAATCGTAGACCAGACCGGCTGTCCAGCGCCGTACTTTGCCGCGCGTGAGACCCTGCGACCAGCCGCCGACTATCCAGGCGTAGTCCCGCTCGTGCTGGTACTCGGCTGCCGGCTCGCCATACTGGTAAATCTTGTCGAAACGATCGTCGATACGCAGGACAGTGCCGGCCGACCAGCGGGCATCGAGTTCGTGAAACGGCCGGATGGCCGACAAGGTACTCGAGCGCCCGTCGGAGTTGTCCGAGTACTGGGCGAGAAACGACACCCAGCTTCGCCCGAGGTGCTGATCGCTGAACTCGATGGCCGTCTCGGTGCGATCGACGTCGTCGTCGCGCAGGATTCTCAGCCTCTGCCCGCGTCCCAGCAGGTTGAATTCTTCGAGACCTATGCGTGTGCGGGTCTCGCCGCCGGTCCTCGACACCGACAACTCCGGCGACAAGGACCAGACATCGCGCGTCGACACGACCAGGTCGACTTTGCCGTCCGCGGCGCGCACGGGCTCGATCGATGCGTCGTACAGGTACTTGTTGCGTCGCAGAATGCGCTCGGATTCCTCGATGACACGCTGGTCAAACTTGTCCCCGGGTTCGAACAGCAGTTGCTTGGCGATGGTCTTGTCGAGCGTGATGATGTGGTAGCGATTGGCCACCCGGTAGAGCCACTTGTTTTCCTCGGGGTCCGACAGGTCGAATACGTCGGCTTTGTCGAGCGTCACCGCGCCGATGAAAAAGCCCTCGGCTTCGAGCATTTCTGCCTCGGGCAACTCGTCGCCGGCGGCGGTTGCCAGCAGCGGCACGAGGAGTGCAGTGAGACCGGTCGCGCGGTGCATTCGGTGTGCTCGAGAAAACCTCATTCTAGATCAGGTATAAGCCTACTTGCGCGCCGTTCGGCAAACCTGTTATAAGAACTGAACGCAAGAATCTGATATGGAAGGAGTAGTCAGGGATTTCCGGGGGTCTGCAGGGACCACCGTACAGGAAGTTACAGACTCCATACCACAAGAAAAGCGTAAAAGAATAATTGAGTACATAAAACGCTGGAGTGGCAATGACCGACCACGTCGAACGCTTTCACGCGGCACTGATGGTGCTCGTGGGCCACGGGCACGTGAAGCAGCGCCTGATCGAGGCCTTCGAGGATCATCTCGCGGACATCCACGAACACGACCTGCCGAAACCGATGCAGCAGTCGTTTGCCGAACTCCGGCGTGACATGCACCAGGTCTCGCCGCTGAACGGCGAGGGAGCAATACGTGCGTCAGTCAGGAAGATGTCCCTGCAGGACGCCAGCGACTGCGCAGCCCGGATCGTCGGTCTGCACGCGAAACTGGCTCGTCAGGACGATGACTCGCAGCGGGCACCGGCCGTCGAGTCCGGCGACGAGATGCGCGTGCCGCCATTCCTGGTCAAGTCAGGCTAGTCTTCGCTTACCGGGTAATAGACGTACGTCAGCAGTTCCTCTTCGGCCACCTGAGCCGGGTCGCTGACGTAGGATTCCCAGGCAGCACCGTTCTTTTCGATGCCGAGCGCCGCGAGGAAGGCGTCGATCTTGCGGTGCGTGACGGCCAGGTCGCGATAGGATCCGACATGGCGCACACGAACAACCGGACCGCCGTAGGTCTTGCCGATCTTCACACCGGGACCGTCGCGCGGCGTATCCGCGGTGATGCCGCGCACCGGTATCGCCGCATCAAACAGCATTTGCGAGCCGCTGAAGGTACGGGATATCGATAACGGTGCACCGGCGTCCTGCAGACCGTTGACGTCGATAAACCGCAAAATCTCGAAATACGCTTCACCCATCGCCTCGGATATGGCTCCCGGCTCCGGCCGCGAGCGTGTCGACAGGTAGGCGATGTCGGTCGGTTCGACCACCAGGTGCTCGATCTCGAGGTCGCTGAAATCCGCTGCCGGCAGGCTTTCCGCCACGTTCTTGAGATTTGCCAGCCCGGCCTCGTAGTCGCGGGCGACGACGCTGCCGAGCATCGAAGCGAAGTAGCGCCCGACCACGTTCAGTCCGTGATCCGCCTCGAAGCCCCAGTGCACGATGGTCGTGCCGGTCCCGGGCGTGAGCCGGAACCAGGATCGGGCCTCGCCCGCTTCGCCGGCGTTTATCACGATACCGACGTACTCGAAAGGCCGGCTCTCGGTGATGGTCTGTGTCCCGCTGCCGATGATCGCGCCGTCCCAGGTAACCGTGGCCCCCTCACCGCGGATGTCGCCGGCATAAATGAAACGGGCGTTCGGGTCGGTTTCGGCCCACGGTGCCCAGAGTGAGTAACGCCGGAAATCGTTGACCAGCGCAAATACGGTCGCCTGGGGCGCGTCGATCTCTGTGGATACTTCGATGCTGTGTTTGCGAGGCAGGGCGAGGCCGATCAGGACCAGCGCCACCAGGGTTGCAAGGATGCCGTAAAGGACTTTTTGCACGATGCGGACTCGTTGGCAGTATCGTAAGGGGGCGGATTATTCCACAGATGCCCGTGCTTCGGCACAATGCAGCCATGACTATCGCAACCGATCATGAACTGCCCGTTGGCGTATTCGATTCAGGCGTCGGCGGGCTGACTGTCCTGAAGGCGATTCAGGACGCGCTGCCCCGGGAAAATCTCGTCTACCTCGGCGACACGGCGCGGCTGCCCTATGGCACGAAGAGCCCCGTGTCGATCGAACGCTATGCGATGCAGGCGGCCGCAAAGCTGGCCGAGCAGGGCATCAAGCTGCTGGTCGTAGCCTGCAACACGGCGTCGGCCGTGGCGCTCGAGAGCTTGCGTGCGCACATGGCGCCCTTGCCGGTCGTCGGCGTGGTCGAACCGGGAGCGATGGCGGCAGTGGCTGCGAGTCCCGGTGGCCGGCACCTCGTGCTGGCGACGGAGGCGACGGTGCGCCTCGGCGCGTACACGCGGGCAGTCCGATCGAGAGATAGCGCGGCCCGTGTGACAGAACAGGCGTGCGAAATGATGGTAGCGCTGGCCGAAGAGGGCTGGAGCGACGGCGAAATCGCGCGGGCGATCGTACGTCGCTATCTCGAAGAGGCCGGGGACACGGCCCCCGATACGATCATTCTCGGCTGCACGCATTTTCCGCTGTTGAAGGACACTATTCGCGAAGTCGCACGCGACGGCGTCCAGCTCGTCGATTCGGCGAGTACGACGGCCGCTGCCGTGAGCCGGCTGCTCGACCGGCACGCGGCATGCCGTGCCGGGCAGGCACCGGGTTCGCTGCGCCTGTTGGCCACGGACGGTGCAATGCGCTTTGCGCGCGTGGGCGGGCGCTTCCTCGGCCAGGAGTTGCAGCAGAGCGACATCGAGCTCGTCGACCTTTGACGCGGCGGTCAGGCGCACGGCAGGTATGCGATAATCGACCATCAGCATTTTTTGTCGAGGGTCTATCGTGAGTTTCCGTAAATCGTTTCGTGTGCCGGGCGCGTGCGCGCTGGCTCTGGTTTTTGTTGCCGCCTGCGCCAAGGAACCGCCGCCCGACGTTTCGGTACAGCCACTCGACCAGGCCGAAGTGCGCCCGGAGATTTACGCGGAATTCAGGCTGACGGCAGATCTCGACCACCTGAGCGACGAGCAGCAGCAAATGGTCGGACTCCTGATCGAGGCGGCCGACATCATGGATGACCTGTTCTGGCGCCAGTCTTTCGGCGACGATTACGAAGAGTGGCTCGCCTCGATTACGGACTCGCGCACGCGGCGTTTCGCCGAGATAAATTACGGGCCGTGGGACGCGCTCGACGACGACAAGCCGTTCATGGACGGCTTCGGACCGAAGCCACCCGGCGCGCAGTTTTACCCCGAGGACATGAGCCGGGACGAATTCGAGAATGCGTTCCTGCCCGGCAAGGCGGGACTGTACTCCTTCGTAAGGCGCGACGCCGAAGGCAAGCTGACACTGGTTCCCTATCATGTCGAATACGCCGACGAGCTCGCCGCCGCCGCGCGGCTGCTGCGCGAGGCGGCGGCACTTGCCGAGAGCCCTGATTTCGCGACCTACCTCAAGCTGCGGGCGGCTGCCCTCATCAGCGACGAGTTCCAGCTCAGTGACAGCTACTGGATGGACGTCAAGGACAACGAGATCGACGTTGTCATCGGCCCGATCGAGACCTATATGGACCGGTTGTTCGGCTATCGGACCGCATACGAGGCGTATGTCCTGGTCAAGGACCTGGCCTGGAGCGAGAGGCTGGCCCGCTTCGCGGCCTTCCTGCCTCAATTGCAGGAAGGGCTGCCCGTTCCCGATGCCTACAAACAGGAGTCGCCCGGGACGGACGCCGATCTCAATGCATACGATGTCGTTTACTATGCGGGTCACAGCAATGCCGGCTCGAAGACGATCGCGATCAATCTGCCGAACGACGAGCAGGTCCAGCTCGAGAAAGGATCGCGCCGCCTGCAACTCAAGAACGCGATGCAGGCCAAGTACGAAAAAATACTCGAGCCGATTGCCGATGAGCTGATCGACGAGTCGCAGCGCCAGCACATCACGTTCGATGCATTCTTCGCCAACACGATGTTTCACGAAGTCGCCCACGGGCTCGGCATCAAGAACACGATCGACGGCAACGGCACCGTCCAGCATGCCCTGCAGGAGTATTCGTCGAGCATGGAAGAGGGCAAAGCCGATATCCTCGGGCTGTACATGATCACGGAATTGCACAAGGCTGGCGAACTCGGCGACGTCGATCTGCGCGACTATTACGTCACGTTCATGACCAGCGTCTTCCGCTCGATCCGCTTCGGCGCGGCGAGCGCCCACGGCAAGGCCAACATGGTGCGCTTCAACTACTTCCTCGCGGAAGGCGCGTTCGTGCGAGACGCCGAGTCAGGACGCTACCGCGTCGATTTCGAGCGCATCGGGGATGCCATTAGCGGCCTGTCACGCCTGCTACTGACCCTGCAGGGCGATGGTGACTACGAGGGGGCAAAGGATCTCACGGAGACGCAGGGCATCATCGCGCCCACGCTGCAGAACGATCTCGATCGTCTGACCGAGGCGAACATTCCGGTCGATATCACGTTTCGCCAGGGAGCCGCGGAGCTCGGACTCTCGTCGAACTAGCGGGTTCCGTCGATCATCCGGAGAAATTCCGAACGCGTCCGCGCGTCCTTGCGAAACCCCCCGATCATCTGGCTCGTCACCATGGTGACATTGGACTTGTGGATGCCGCGTGTCGTCATGCACTGGTGCGCGGCCTCGACCACCACCGCGACGCCGATCGGCTGCAGCACCTCGTTGATGCAATTGGCGATCTGCGCAGTCATTTTTTCCTGCACCTGGAAGCGCCGGGCAAACGCGTCCACAACGCGTGCGAGCTTGCTGATGCCGACCACCTTGTTGCGCGGCAGATACCCAACGTGCGCCTTGCCGATGATCGGGGCCATGTGGTGTTCGCAGTGGGATTCAAACTCGATGTCGCGAAGCACGATCATCTCGTCGTAACCCTCGACCTCCTCGAAGGTACGCTTGAGGAATTCGTATGGATTGAGCTGGTAGCCGCTGAACCAGTCCTCGTAGGCCGACGCCACGCGCTTGGGCGTGTCGATGAGGCCCTCGCGGCGCGTGTCCTCCCCTGCCCACAGCAACAGCGTGCGCACGGCTTCCTCGGCTTGCCGGCGATTGGGCTTACGCGGTTTTGCCTGATTCTTCTTGTTGGCCGCCACGCGTTGCGTCCTCCACGTCAAACGGGGGTAGCTATCCTACGCAGACTTCTTGTCGAGGTCGAGCCCGATCGGACAGCTGACGCCGGTGCCGCCGATGCCGCAATAACCGTTCGGGTTTTTCGCCAGGTACTGCTGGTGATAGCCCTCTGCGTAGTAGAACGTGTCCAGTGGCAGAACCTTTGTCGTGATGCTGCCGTAGCCCGCGGCAGACAATTTCTCCTGATAGCTGTCGAGTGACTGCCGTGCCGTGTTCTGCTGCCGGTCGTCGATCGTGTAGATCGCCGATCGATACTGCGTACCGATATCGTTGCCCTGCCGCATGCCCTGTGTCGGGTCGTGGCTTTCCCAGAACACTTTGAGGAGCTGTTCGTAGCTGACGAAGGCCGGGTCGAATACGACGAGAACGACTTCGGCATGCCCGGTGTCGCCGGAGCAGACTTCTTCGTAGGTCGGATTCTGCGTGATACCGCCCGCGTAACCGACCGCCGTGGTGTACACGCCGTCGGTTTCCCAGAAGCGCCGTTCGGCGCCCCAGAAACAACCGAGGCCGAACACGGCGCGTTCCATATTTTCGGGAAACGGGCCCCGCAGCGGGTTACCGCTGACGAAGTGGCTCTCCGGGACCGGCATCGCCGTTTCCCTGCCCGGCAGCGCCTCGCTGCGATCCGGCATGGTCGTCTTTCTCATGGTTGATTGGCCGCCGTTTGTTCGTTTTCCTGCTCGCGCATGTCTTCCCACTCGGATCGACTGTACTGGAATTCGTGCGTAAAGACCTGCGGGCCCGATTCCCTCGTATCGCCGTCGACGATTGCCGGCCTGTATATGCATGTCCGTGAACTCGGGCGGGTCCACGCGGGTCTCCTCGATGCGCGCCCGACCTCTCGTCGTCACGTCGAAAGTAACGGTGACCACGCCGGTCTGGATCTCCCCGTCCTGGCGATTCGGGCCTGTCACGCCGTTGGTGGCAGGAGGGAGCGTCTCGGTCCAGATAGGCTGTGGCTGCGCCATCAGCTCGGCCCGGATTCCCATGCGCTCTTCATCCGTCGACAGTTCGTCCCATACTTCCTCGTAGATGTTCTTGGCCCGCGAATAGGCCTCCGAGTAAATGTAGAAGTCGGCCAGCGCCAGCTTGGTCGTGGCCAGCTCCAGCCACGGAAATTCATCGTCGCGTTCGGCGATACGTTTCGCCCGTTTCAGATAGGTCTCGCCGCTTGCGCCCGAGAAATACTGGGGCGAGGTACTCGACAGCGGCTCGAAATAGTAGAACGACTTGCCGAGTTTGATCAGCGGGTCCACAAGGCGCGGGTCGTCCTTGCCCACCGCATCCTCGATGATGCGGATTGCCCGGCGGTAGGTTGCGCGTTCGTCGTTGTAGTATCCGGCCCGGTGCTGCCAGCTCGCGCGGCGCATCAACGAGGGCAGCAGGCCAAGGGCATCGTCCGAGAAGTGGCGCACGTTAAGGATGTGAATACGGTCGAGCACGTCGCGGGCCGCGTCCACGTCACCGAGACGGACATTCGCCTCTGCCAGGGATTCCAGGATCTCTACCTGCTCTATGTTGTGCGGCCCCTCGTTGACGTGGGTAATGTGGGTGGCGCGCGCATACGATTTTGCAGCGAGGTCGGGCCTGCCGGCGCCCAGTTGCGCCGTTCCGAGCCCCTTGAGGGGATTGACGAGCTGCGAGTTGAGGCGATCTTCCAGTATCTCGATGATCTCGACCGCCGAGGAGAAGTTCTGAATGGCGGCTTCGTATTGCTGGTTGGCGTTCTGCACGACGGCCAGGTTGATCAGCGCCTTGGCCGTCTCATGTGACTGCGGTCCGTAAATCTTGATTGACATCTCGATAACGCGCTTTGCTGCGATGTCGGCCGCGTCGTAGTTTTGCTCTTCGAGCAACGAGAGGAAGCGCGCGTGTTCGCGCAGCACGTCTTCTTCAGTCAGCGGGCGCTGCGGCTCCGCGGCGACCGGCGCCGCTGCGTGTGGCGGCGCCACTTCCTCTTCCACGGCGGCATCGTCTTCGATGAGCCCGAGTTCGGCGTACGGGTCGGTCTGCTCCTGGCCGTATGCGAAGGATCACAAAGCCAGCGAAAGCGCCACGGGAATGGTTTGACGGACAAATGTCATGCGCTGATTTTAGTCGGGTCCCGGCCTTGCCTGCTTGAGTGTAATTCAGACCTGAAAATCGCAGATTAGTTCTGGGTTGTGCCGTCGAACATCCCCCTCACTATACCGTCGATGCCGGCGGTGCGGTAGCCGTTGCGGCGTCTCAGAAGTCCAGTCCCAGCTGTCGCTGCCCCGGCCGCACGAACTGGGTGCAATCGAGGGTGTGCGAATAGTCCCCGGGTTCGAGGCCATGTTTGCGACTGGCGGTGCGAAAGCGGCTCGCGAGCATCTCGGCATAAGCTCCGCGACCGGTCTGGCGGACCCCGAAGCGGCTGTCGTAGTTCCGTCCGCCGCTGGCCTGGCGAACCAGGCTGAGTACGCGCTCCCTGCGTTCGGGGAAATGCGTCTGCAGCCAGTCAGTCACGATGTCGAGTACCTCGTGCGGCAACCGCAGGAAGATATAGTGCGCCTGGTCGGCGCCCGCATCCGCGACCGCTTCGAGAACGGCTTCGATCTCGTTATCGTTGATTGCCGGGATGAGCGGGGCGAGCAGCGCGCTGGTGGGGATGCCGTTCTCCGCCAGGGCCTCGATCGTCCGTAGCCTTGACCGCGCCGACGGGACGCGCGGTTCCATGATGCGTTTCAGCTCGTCATTCAGCGTCGGAATGCTGATTGCTACGGAGCAGAGCCGGCGCTGTGCCAGTTCGCTCAGCAGGTCGAGGTCTCGCAGCACGAGGTGGCTTTTGGTGATGATGTTCACCGGGTGCCGGCATTCGACAAACTTCTCGAGCAGCTGACGCGTAATCTCGTGGATTTTTTCGGCTGGCTGGTAAGGGTCGGTGTTGGCGCCAATGGTGATCGGCTTGCACTCGTATCCCGGCTTTTCCCAGGTGGCGAGCAACCGGGCGGCCGCATCCGGCTTGTAAAAGATCTGCGTTTCGAAATCCAGGCCGGGCGACAGGTCGAGATAACTGTGGCTGGGGCGCGCGTAGCAATACACGCAGCCGTGTTCGCATCCGAGGTAGGGATTGATCGACTGGTCGAACGGAACGTCCGGCGACTGGTTGGTGCTGATGATGCGCCCGGCGGTCGTCGCGCGCAGCACGGTTTCCGGGATTTGTTCAGCACGCTCGTGCGCGGCTTCGGCGTCGAGTTCCACCAGCGTTTGTTCGAAACGGCCGGCGGGGCGCGTTACCGCCCCGCGGCCTTTGTGGGCACGTGACACCATGACAGGATTTCCAATACTGTACAAATAAACAGTATCACAGATCCCGCGCGGCGTGTAACGCGAATCCGGTCCCGATCAGGGCTGCAGACGGTCGAGTTGGCGCTCGATACGCCAGCGGCCGAGGCGTGCCGCCAGGATGTAGGCGGCAATCAACAACGCCGGCCCCAGGAGCCCTGGCAGCCAGGTCGTGCGCCATTCATCGGGCTGTGGCCAGCCATGTACGCTGATACTGCCGACGGCGATTGCCCCGGCGAGCAGCACATAGAACAGGACAGCGCCTTGCCAGGTCGGTACCGGCATGACGCCCCCCAGAAACAGCTGCAGAGCGAGATAGCCGAACAGGGAGATCGCGAGCACGGCCTGGAAGTCGCGGATTTCCTCGTCGGGCTGACCCAGGACATACAGGCGATAGAAGATCACGCCGACGAGCAGTAACTGCGTGACCCCGAGCCAGATGGCAGCGGCGTAGCGTGCGCTCGACCGGGTTCGCTCATCGATTTGCAGCGGATGAAACAGCATCTCTAGTCTCCTTGGTCCCAGAACAGCTCATCGAGCGTCTTGCCGGTTGCGCGCGCCAGCTTGAGGCAGAGGTTCAGCGTCGGATTGTAGCCCCCTCCCTCGATCAGTCCGATCGTTTGCCGGGTTACGCCGACCAGGTCGGCCAGCTCGGCCTGGGTCAGGTTGCGCTCGACCCGGGCGAGCTTGAGGCGGTTTGGGACACCTTCGTGCAACATTGCTTAAATGTAAACTAAACCCACCAAGAAGTAAAGTATACATTGCATTATGACCGGTATAGCAGTCAAATCCTGCGGGGGTCCCTAGCTGGATATGCGGCGGAAGAACTTGCGCAGCAACAGTACGCCGATCGCAACAGCCGCCGCCACGCTGTTGATCGGCGCAAGCAACAGACGCAGCCAGTCCGTTTCGATCTCGACGAGCGATACGGGGAGCAGCTCGGTCGCCATGCTTGCAGCCGTTACTACGGGCGTTGCGAGAAGCAGGAAGCCGGTAACCGCTGCGACGGCGACAATCGCCCACACCACGATGGAACGCCGGCGCTCGCGGTTGATCTGGGCCATAACCGTGGGCAGGAAGGCGTCCGGGTCAAACGATTGCTCGGCCTTTTTGAACAGAGCCTTGATGTTCGGGTCGATGCTCATGCTGTTTCCTCACCACAGTCGAGGTAGGCCGCGAGTGTCTCCTTCAGCTTGCCGGTGCCGCGGCGAATATGTGATTTCACGGTTCCGCGGGGCAGTCCCGTGAATGCGGCGACTTCCGCATGCGTCATCCCCTCGTGGTATGCGAGGACGATGCACAGTCGAACGTCCTCGCGTAATTCGCCGAGAGCCTGGTCGAGGTCCAGGGCCAGGCCCGGTGATTCCGCGTCGGCGGCTTGCGTGTCATCGTCTGCAGCGGCATCGCGCAGCGGATCTTTGCGCCGCTTGTGCTGCAGCCACGTATTGATCGCCATGCGCTTGAGCCAGGGGGCGAACCGGTCGACGTCGTCGAGCTGGCGCAACGACCGCCATGCCTGCAGGAACACCTGCTGTGACAGGTCGTCGGCGAGCGCGGCATCATGGCAGCAACGTCGCATCAGGTTACGAATCCAGTTCTGGCGGCGATTGATCAACTCGGCGAATGCGTCACGGTTGCCCGTGCGGGCCAGCCCGACGAGCACCGACTCCGGACTCCTGCCAAGAAAGTCCGCCGTATAGCGCAATCTCTCTACCTGAACATTTGCCGGTCTTCTATTTGATCGCTGCTGCGCGCTCGCTCCAGATAGCGCGCTGCCGTCAACAGCCCGATCCCGACGCAGGTCACCAGCGCGGCTACGCCGAGCAACGGCATTACCGCCTCTTTCGACTGCAGCCCGATGAGCAGGCCCATGATCGCGAGGCCGGGCGCAACAAAAAGGACGATCAGGCCCGCGACTTTCAGGTCGCGTTCCGGTTTCTTCTGGTTGCCGAGCAGCTTGTCCACGAGCGCCGGGTCCGGCTCGTTGCCGCTCTCGATCATGCGCCGCAACGTCTCGTGTTCGGCGTCGCGTTTGCGCACGCCATCCCAGATGCCGCCCACGGCGGCCGCCGCAACGAACAACCAGAAGCCGAAGGCTGCGAGGCCGAATATTCCGCTATTCATATGCTTCTCCCATCCAATTCGTGGCTTTCCACCTGTAGGGATGCGAAATATCGGCCCCCGGATGCACTTCGGGCGAAAAAAACACGATCAATCGGCTTTGTACAGGTGCACGTCCTGCTGCGGGAACGGGAACGAGATGCCTTCCTGGTCGAAGCGCTTTTTGATGGCCTCGGTCAGGTCGAACTTGACGCCCCAGTAGTCCGCGCTCTGCACCCATGGCCGCACCACGAAATTGACGCTGCTGTCGCCCAGCTCCGAAACGGCAATGGTCGGTTCGGGGTCGTCGAGGATGCGTTCCTCGGCATCGATGAGTTCCTTGAGCGTCTTGTGGACCTTGTCGAGGTCGTCGTCGTAGCTGACGCCGACCACCATGTCGACCCGCCGCGTCTCCTTCGCCGAATAGTTCGTGATGATGCTGTCCATGATCTGCCCGTTCGGGACGATGATCTGCTTGTTGTCGCCGGTCCTGAGGACCGTGGTCAGAATCTGTACCTGCTCCACCACGCCGGCGATGCCGGCTGCCTCGACGAAATCCCCCACCTTGTAAGGCCGGAACAGGACGATCAGGACGCCGGCTGCAAAATTGGACAGCGACCCCTGCAGGGCCAGGCCGACGGCAAGGCCGGCAGCGCCGAAGATGGCGATGAACGACGTCGTCTGGATGCCGACCTGGCCGATTGCGGCAACGACGACGACGACCATAAGGGCGATGCGCACGAAATTGCAGACGAAGCTTTCCAGCGTCTCGTCGACTTCCCGCTGCTGCATGACCTTGCGAATGCCGCGTACGATGATGCCGACAATCACCTTACCGACATAGAAGATGACGATAGCGAGGGCGATGTTGATGGCAAGGTCCAGGCCTTGCGTCTTGATGAATTCGACGAAATGACTCCAGTCGAAGCTACTGACCTGGTTCTGTGCCTCTTCTTCCATTCTTGTTTCCTCTGCTTTATCTGGGGATTGTTACTGCCCCGGGATGCCTTCGACCCCGGGTTTGAAGCGAAAAATCCTGTACGGTCCGCTGGCCTCGATGTGCTCGCGTGACTGCAGGACGAGTTCGGCGAGTGCGCTGTCAGCAACATACAGGTAGCCGCCCGGCCCGTACGACAACCCGTCCGGCCAGCGCAACTCCGGGGAGCGGATCAGTGTCCGCGGCACCTTGCCGGGACCCGCGACAAAGATCGAATTGTGTTCCACGTCGGTTATGTAGACGTTGCCCTCATTGTCGATGCTCATGCCGTCGCTCAACGGCTTGTCGCCTACGCGTTCGACGCGATTGGCCAGCTGACCCGGCGGCAGCGAGGCATCGCGCAGGTCGGAAAGACTGATGCGATACAGGCCCGAACCGCTGATGGCGCCGAAGTAAAGCCATCTCGGCCCGAGTGCTATGCCGTCCACGCCACCGCGCAAGGCGACGATGCCGCCCAGGAACGCCATTTCGCGCTCACTGTTTTGGATGACGTAATCGTCTGCAGCCACCGACTCGTGCTTCTCGAGTACGCGTCGTGCGTCGCCGGTCTCCACGTCGTAGACGATCAGCGCCGGCGACTTGCGCCAGAAACTCGCATCGGCAATAACAATCGTATTGCCGTCCGCGGAAACCTGCAGGTCCTGCAGGAAAGAGCCCAGCGGGGCGATTTCGGGCTCCAGCACCTGGTTCCTGAGCACCTCGCTGGTATCGAGGTCGATGGCGACGATGCGCGCCGACCGCAAGCCGTGGTTTCCATGGTCGATGACCCACAAGCGATTGAAGCGGTCGACGACAAGGCCCAGCGGCGTATCAAAGAGTTCTTCCTGCGCCGCTGCGGACGGAAACGGCACCGCGGCGCCACGCACGAACTCGAGTACCTTGTTGCCGCGTGGCCGCGATTCGGGATGAACGGTAAAGAAGATGCGTTCGTCACGATTGACGGCAACGTTACCGACCGGCTCATCGTAACCGAGCACCTCCTCGAGGGATGACGCCTTCAGCGCGGGCGCGGTGGACAGGTCGGGATACGGCGCGCCACCGCCATAGCGCACCCACAGGACCACAGTCCCGAGTAACGCGATAACGACAAGTGACAGCAGGATGTTCTTCATTATTGGCTGCGAAGGGCAAATGGTAGCCCGCCAGCGGAATTCTACAGCAATGCTGACCGAAATCAGCCCTGCAGGGCGACAAACCAGGCGATGGCTACGACTGCCAGTGCCACAGCACCAGCCAGTCGCTGCACACGCGCAGGCGCCGGCATGCGGCTGACGATCGTCAGGAGCATGCCCATGGCGAAACCGCAGACGAAGCCCATCAGGTGTGCGCCGATGTCGGTGTTCTCTTCGCCGGTCCCGGTGAACATGAGCAATGCGAGACCGCCGACGATGGGCCCGAAGCGTGTCGGCCAGCGGTCCTGCGCCATCAGGCGACCCCGCCAGACGTAGCCGGCGAGAATGCCCAGCGTCGCGAAGACGGCCGTTGAAGCACCGATGGAGCGATGCGTCGAATCGAGCAGGAGCGTGTTCGCCGTGTTACCGAGCGCCGCCGCCACGAGAACAGCGAGCCAGGCGACCCCTGAACCCAGCAGACGCCCGGCGAAGATACCGAAGAAGACGCCGAAGACCAGGTTACCGAGCAGGTGTCGCACGCCGGAGTGCAGCGTCAGTGCCGTAATCGTCCGCCACCACTCACCCTGCCGGATAAGAATGCCATCGACACGGCCCGCGGTGAACCAGTTGCTGCCGAAGAACGAGTAGCCTGCCATCCAGGCCACACCGCAGATGATGAGCACGTACGCAATGACGCCTGGCACAGCATCCTGGTAGACGATCCGCCGGCGAGCACGCGACCGGGTGGGCGGATTCTCCTCGTCGTAAAGGCGTAACTGCTCGACCGCTCGGGGTGAGTATTCCGCCGGCACGACCAGCGCACACGAGAGGCCGTCGTCAATCATCTCGTAAGGGATTCTCACCGATGCGAGTACCAGCGCGCGATCGGAACACTGGCGCCGATTACGACTCTCATATACGACACGCGGGTCTTCCATGATTTCAGGGTAGCAAGATTGGGTTAAGCTTGGACGCGAAGTGGGGAACTCCATGAAAAAAACAAATTGCATGCTCTTTTTGTCGCTGCTTCCGCCCCTGAGTGCAGCGGAAGTCGTCGACTCGGCAGCCAACGGTTTTACGACCGTTAACGAGGTCGTCGTCGATGGCGGTATTGCTCAGTCGTGGGCGGCAGCTATGCGGGTCGGTGCGTGGTGGAGTCCGGACCACACGATCTCCGGTGATGCTGGTCGCATGAGTATCGAACCCGTCACCCAGGGGTGCTTTTGCGAATCGCTCGGTGATGGTGCCGGCGTCGTGCACCTCGTCGTGACGTCGGTCATGCCCGCCACGTCGTTGCGGATGACCGGCGGACTCGGTCCACTCGGGCTCATGGGCGTTGATGGCAACATGACCTGGGACTTCGAATCCTTCGGCGACGACACGCGGATCCGGTTTACGTACGCCGTTGGCGGTTACCTGCAGGGCGGCCTGGAGCAGATGGCCGGCCCGGTCGACACCGTGCTGGGCGAGGCGTTGCTGCGACTCAAGGCCTACATCGAGACCGGCGATCCGGAGCCAGCAAGTCTTGAATGATCCGACTCATCCCCTGCCTTCGTCGACTGTCGTGCTGGTGAGGCCCGGGACGCCCGAGCCCGAAGTGTTCATGGTGCGCCGGCATGCGCGCTCTGCGTTCGGCAATGCCTATGCGTTTCCCGGCGGTGTCCTGGAGGAAGTCGATCATGCCGTGCATCGGTTCTGTCGCGGTATCGACGGGCCGACGGCCGACAGGCACCTTGGTGTCGACGGAGACGGCCTCAGCTACTACAGCGCAGCGATTCGCGAATTGTTCGAAGAATCGGGCGTTCTGCTGGCCACGGTCGACCGACTCGCCGAAGAGCCCGGCCCGGCGCGCGACGCGCTCAACGAGGGCATCGACGACTGGGCCTCCTTCGTGACGCGCAACCGACTCGAATTGCACTGCGACATGCTGCACTATTTCAGCCACTGGATTACGCCCCCGTCGCAGGCGCGGCGCTACTCGACACGCTTTTTCCTCGCGGCGCTGCCGGGTGGGCTGCCCGGAATCGTTCCCTACCTGCTCTGCTGGATCATCATCCCCAAAGCCTGAGGCATCAATCACCGGCATGGACCAGATCCAGGAGCTCTGAGGCGAGCAGACTGGACATGAGCGTACGATTGCCAGGCATGCTCTGCGCGCTTACTTCTGCCGGGATCGGTTTGTGCGGCGGTTTGCGCTCAGCCGGTGTCCACGGCAGCGAAATGTGATCCGTCGCTGCTTTTTAGGGAAGCGCGAGGAACGATAGCTCGAGAACAGCACGGTCCTTAACTTCTAGTCGTGGTGTATGGATCCAGCGCGGGAGGTAGTATCTTCAGACGGCTCATGCCTGCGGACAGGCTGCAGCAATTGACGGTTGAAACGCAGCAAATAGCTTGTTCAGTCGTTCGGAATTCAGCGCAGAACCGTGAAGAGGATCCAGCCCACGCCGAGTACGGCCAGCGCCAGGCAACCGCATGTGAAAAGGCGGGCCGTAAATTTGAGCAGGAAGCGAAGCAAGAACCAACCCACGATCAGAGCGAACAGCACCAGCAGCACATACTCGGGGCGGAAGTTCTCCAGCATCTCCATCATTCCAATCCACGGTGGTCGATAACGATTTGACCCCGTTTTATGACCATGGATACCAGATTCGTGCCAAACCGGTATCCCAGATGATGATAGTCCGGTGCCTCCAGGAGCAGCAGGTCGGCCTGTTTTCCCGCCTCCAGGCTGCCGAGACGATCGGCACGGCCGATGGCGGCCGCGGCGTTGATCGTCGATGCTGCGATCGCCTGCGCCGGGGTGAGGCGCATCAT
>JARRMH010000033.1:0-11576 GCA_037386205.1 Woeseiaceae bacterium
GGGCCCGCCGACCCGCTGATCGTGCCATGCGCCGACATGCTCAGGAGGCGGTTTCGCAGTTCACCCTCAAAGCCGTTCATGACGGACAGGATCACGATCAGGGCGGCGACCCCGAGCGCGATGCCCATGAGGGAAATCAGCGTGATGAAGGATACGAAACGGGTGCGCCGCTTGGCCCTCAGGTAGCGCAGCCCGACGAACAGTTCTACGGGGTTCAGCATTGGGGCGCATTGTGACACAGTTCGCATGTTGCATCCCGCACCGCGATGCTATAGTCGAATGACCTGAAACCGGAGACAGATCATGGCCAATTTGCGCAGGATTTCGCTGGTCGCATTGCTGCTGACGGCATGGGGCCTGGCCGGCGCCGATACGCTGCAGATGGATCGCAGCTTCAGTCCCGAGAATGACGGACGCCCGACGCGCGGCATGACCCAGGCTTCGGTCGAGTCGAAGTACGGCGAACCCGCGACGCGCAGAGCGGCGGTCGGTGATCCACCGATCGCACGCTGGGAATACGCCGACTTCGTCGTCTATTTCGAGTACGACAAGGTTATCCACAGCGTCCGCAAACGCTAGCATCGGGCGACACCGGACAGGGGGACGGAGCAGGCGCTCCGTCCCCTTTTTTGTGGCTGTGTAATAATCGCATGCCACATCCACCGAACGCCCCATTGAACGCCCCACTGATCGTCCCGCCTGACCACTCGCTGCCCCCCGCCGGAAACACGTCGAACTGGGGGAGCCTGCTGGGTGCCAGCCTTGCGCTCGCCGCGGCCGAATTCGCCTCGCGGGAGCCCCGGCCCGTGTTGCTGCTGGCCGACGACCCGCGCCACGCTGACCAGTTGGAGGCCGAAGTTCGCTTCTTTGGCGGTCCGGACTTGCCGGTCGCGCATTTCGTCGAATGGGAGACGCTGCCGTGGGATACCTTCTCCCCTCACCAGGACATCATTTCGCAGCGGCTGCAGGTCATTGCGGGCCTGTCCCGGCTACGCCGCGGTATCGTGATTGCGGCCGCCACCGTCCTGCAGCAACGGCTGCCGCCCGTCGACTACGTCGCCGCACGTTCGCTGTCGCTGCATCGGGGACAGGAACTGCCGCGGTCCGAATTCACCGAGTCGCTTGCAGCGGCCGGCTACCTGCGCGTGCCGCAGGTGTCGGAACACGGCGAGTTCGCCGTGCGCGGCTCCCTGATCGACGTGTATCCGATGGGCGCCGAAGGCCCGGTGCGCATCGACTTCTTCGACGACGAAATCGAGTCGTTGCGCGGCTTCTCGCCCGACACCCAGTTGTCCGGCGAGCGCGTTACGTCGATCGATATCCTGCCGGCACGCGAAGTACCTTTGGATGACGACGCGGTACGCGCCTTTCGGCATCGCTACCGCGAACGATTCGCCGGGCAGCCATCGCGCTCGCGGGTCTATCGCGACGTGTCCGACGGTATCGCTCACGGCGGCATCGAGTATTACCTGCCGCTGTTCTTCGACGACACGGCGAATTTGACGGACTACCTGCCACCCGACTGCGTGATCCTTGCCCCGGCCGGGCTGGCCGCATTGCTCGAACGCTTCGAGGTCGAGGCGCGCGAACGCTTCGATCTCTGCAGTCTCGATCCGGAACGGCCAATCCTTACCGTCGAGGAAACGTTCCTGCCAGCCGATGCCGCAGTCGCAATGCTCGAGCGTTTTGCGCAGATCCGCTACTCGCCCAATGCCCTCGCAGAGGGGCCTCTGACGACCAACTTCGGTACGCGCATGCCGCCCCCGATGAAGATCGAACCGCGTTACGAGGATGCCGCGGCGTCGCTGATGCAGTTTCTCGGCGAGTTTCCGGGACGCGTCCTGTTTTCCACCGATTCGCCGGGCCGGCGCGAACAACTGTACGACATGCTGGGCGGCCGCGGACTGGACCTCGTGCGCAGCGATACCTGGGAAGCATTCTGCACCGCCACGCACCGTATCGGCGTCGCGGTCAGCCCGGTCGACGACGGGGTCGTGCTTGAGGATGCGCGCCTCGCAATCATCAGCGAACAGCAACTGTTCGGCGAGCGCACGCGCGCTCGCAAACGACGGCGGCGCAGCGACCGGGATCCGGAGACGATCATCCGGCAGCTCAACGACCTCGAGCCCGGCGCGCCGGTCGTGCACGAGGAGTACGGTGTTGGCCGTTACCTCGGGCTGACGACGCTCGATACCGGCGGGGTGACGGCAGAGTTCCTGCACCTCGAGTATGCGGATGGCGACAAGCTCTATGTGCCCGTGCATGCCCTCGAGCTGATTTCGCGCTACACGGGCGCATCGCCGGAGAATGCGCCGCTGCATCGGCTCGGCAGCGACCAGTGGGCCAAGGCCAGGCGCCGGGCGACAGAAAGGATACGGGACGTCGCCGCGGAGCTGCTTGACGCGTATGCGCGACGTGCCGCCCGTCCCGGCCACAGTTTTCACTGGCCGGAGTCCGATTACCGGGGTTTCGAGTCGGGCTTTCCCTTCGAGTTGACCGACGACCAGGCCCGCACGATCGACGATGTCCTGGAGGACCTCGCGTCCGACCAGCCGATGGATCGTATCGTCTGCGGCGACGTCGGTTTCGGCAAGACCGAGGTCGCCCTGCGGGCCGGTTTCGCGGCCGTCCACGGGGGCAAACAGGTCGCCATCCTCGTGCCGACCACGCTGCTTGCCCAGCAGCACGGGCAGACGTTCCGGGACCGCTTTGCCGACTGGCCGGTACGGGTCGAGGTCCTGTCCCGTTTTCAGAGCGCCCGGGAGGCCCGTGACATCGTCGCCGGGCTGCGCTCCGGTGCTGTCGATATCGTCATCGGAACGCACCGGCTGCTGCAACACACCGGAGACTTCAAGGACGTCGGCCTGGTGATCATCGATGAAGAACATCGCTTCGGCGTGCGTCACAAGGAGGCGATCAAGGCCCTGCGCAGCCAGGTCGACATCCTGACGCTGACGGCCACGCCGATTCCGCGTACGCTCAACATGGCGCTGGGCGGACTGCGCGAGATGTCCCTGATCACGACGCCCCCCGCGGAGCGTCTCGCCGTGAAGACCTTCGTCTCCGAATGGAACGATGTCGTCATTCGCGAGGCCTGCCTGCGCGAGATCAAGCGCGGCGGCCAGGTGTACTTCATCCACAACCGGGTCGAGGACATCGGCCGTATCGAGGAACGTTTGCAGAAGCTGGTCCCCGAGGCGAGCATCCGCGTTGGCCACGGCCAGATGCCGGAACGGGAGCTCGAGCAGGTGATGCTCGATTTCTATCACCGCCGCTTCAGCGTGCTGCTGTGCACGACGATCGTCGAAAGCGGACTCGACGTCCCGACCGCGAATACGATCATCATCAACCGCGCGGATCGTTTCGGGCTCGCGCAGCTTCACCAGCTCCGCGGGCGCGTCGGACGGTCACATCACCGGGCCTATGCGTACCTGATCGCGCCGCCGCGGGCATCACTGACCGCGGACGCCATCAAGCGCCTCGAGGCGATCGATTCGCTGGAGGATCTCGGATCGGGGTTCACGCTCGCGACGCACGACCTCGAGATACGCGGGGCCGGCGAACTGCTCGGCGACGTGCAGAGCGGACAGATCCAGGAAATCGGTTTCTCGCTGTACACCGAGTTGCTCGGCCGTGCCGTGGAATCGCTGCGCAATGGCGAGGAACCCGATCTCGAAGCCCCGCTTCATGCCGGTACCGAGATCAACCTGCACGTGCCGGCCCTGTTGCCCGAAGACTACGTGCCCGACGTCCACCTGCGGCTGATACTTTACAAGCGCATTTCTGCCGCCGCCACGGACGACGAGTTGCGGGAGCTCCAGGTCGAACTGATCGATCGCTTCGGCCTCCTGCCCGACGCGACGAAGAATCTCGTACGCATTGCTGCAATTCGCCGCGCTGCGGGTGATCTCGGCATCGAGAAGATTGATGCGTCCGACAAGGGTGGCTACGTCGTGTTTGGTGCCGACAGCCGCATCGACCCGCTCGCGCTCGTCCAGCTCGTGCAAAACGACAGTCGGCGCTTCCGCCTGCAGGGTTCGAACCGGCTGCAGATTCGCGATGATCTGGGTGATCTCGCGCGGCGATTCGCTACAATCGAGGAACTGCTGGGAACACTCGGTGCCAAAGAGGGACACGATGAATAAGCTCACACTCTGCCTGCTGGCCGTTTTGCTGCCGGTGCGGCTCGCGGCGCAGGACCAGACGTCGGAACCGGAAAGCGCCGAGGCCCCGCGCTACACGGTGGAGGTCATCATCTTCCGATACGCCGAGGACGTCGCTACCGGCAACGAGATTTTCCGGCCCGAGGCCCCGGCAGCCGATATCGGTGAGGATGGGGTCGCGGTGTTTACCGACGAGCGGCGCGCCCCGGCCGCGGATGCGAAACCTGACGCGACTCTGCGAGATTTGCCCAACACCGACCTCGTGTTACTCGACGAAGCGGATTACCAGCTCGGCGGCGCACTGCGACAGCTGCAACTGCTTGACGCTTATGAGCCGCTCATGCACTTCGGCTGGACCCAGGTCACATGGCCGGAGGAGCAGACCGAGCCGATTCCGTTGCACCTCTTCGCCCGTCCGCCCGAGGCGCTGGATGGAACGCTGGAACTGTACCTCAGCCGTTTCCTGCACCTCGTCGTCGACCTGCGGCTGCGCTCATCGGAGCCGGGCCCTGCGCCGTCGGCAGCGTCGGGATTCGACGGCTTCGGCGCGGACAGAATGCCCGGTGAGGCGCTCGTCCGCCCGCCGGTTTACTTCCGCATCAACGATGATCGCATCCTGCGCAGCGGGGAACTGCGCTATTTCGATCATCCGAAGTTCGGCATGCTGGCGCGTGTAACGCACATCGAGCAGGAGGACGATCCCCGCGAGGGCGAACTACTGGGCTATCCGGTCCAGTAGCTGGTCCAGGAACTCGGCAGCACTCCGCGAATCACCGGCCGGCTCCGCGACAGCCACTTCGGAGGTGACGGTAACGAAACGCGATGCCGTGGCCCGCGGATGATGCAGCCCCAGTTCGCGCACCGCTGTCGCTATGTGCGCAGCGAACTCCCTGACGTTGGACTCTTCGGAGGCATGCGAGACTGCTACGAACACGGCGCCGCGAGGCCGCGCGACGACGTCGCTGGCCCGTTTCAGGCACCGCCTGATCGCCTGCCCCACGCGGCGCAGGCAGGAGTCGGCAGCATGCCGGCCGAACACTTCGACATAGGCATCGAATTCATCGAGCGTGAACGTAACGAGCGACAGGCGACTCTTCTCCCGCGCGGCGACGGCCCAGTCGTGCTCGAACACGTCGCGAAATGCGCGCGCGTTGAGCAGGCCGGTCGCCGGATCGTCCCGGGACAGGTCGCGGATGTGGCGTTTTGCCCGGAGCAGCGCCTGGTGAGTTTCGGCACCCGCTCCGGATGAGGACGCGCTGCTGCGCCAGAACGCCACATAGAACCGTGGCGCCTGATCACCGCCGGCCATCAAGGGCTTCAGCGCGAGCAGAAATTCCTTGCTGCCCGCCTCCATCGGGAAACTCATCGCCTCGCCGGAACGTACCGATTCGCTGACTTCGAGCGCCAGTTGACGACCGGCCAGCGCCTCGATGACGTCGGCGAACGGCTTGCCGACCGCGTCATCGCCGCCGACATCGGTATACGCAGCGTTGGCGAGGACGACCGGCCAATCGGGCTGGTCCACGCGCACCACGACGAGGGGCTCGATCGAGACCGCCAGTACCTGTTCGAGAATCTCTGGTTCTATGTCTGCCATACGCGCTCCATCATAACGCGCCAAAGAACGCGGCGAGGACCGACCGGGTCGCATCCCTGGCACTTTGCGTGTGCGCGCTGACGGCTTCATGGATCGGTTCGTCGCTGCGGCCGGCGGCATGATTCACGACGAGGGCGATGCACGCATAGTCGAGACCGGCTTCACGGGCAAGCGAAGCCTCGGGCATGGCCGTCATGCCGACGAAATCGGCCCCGTCGCGTCCCAGCCGCGCCACTTCGGCGGCGGTCTCGAGACGCGGGCCCTGGGTCGCGGCGTACACGCCACCTGCAAAGCAACGCGCCCCGGCCTTTTCTGCCGCAGCCGCCAGCGCTGCGCGCAGACCTGGCGTAAAGGGCTCGGTGAAGTCGATGTGTTCGACTTCGCCGCGGTGACCGTCGAACAGGGTCTGTTCGCGCCCCCACGTATAGTCGATCAACTGCCCGGGCAGCGCGATCTCGCCCGGGACGGCGACTGCCGTAATGACACCGACCGTATTCAGCGCGATGATCGCGCTTGCACCGAGATCCCTGAGAGCCAGTATATTGGCGCGATAATTGATGCGATGTGGCGGCAGCGCGTGCCCCTCGCCGTGGCGAGCGAGCGCCAGGACCTCGTGCCCGCCGAATTCTTGCCGGTGCACGGGGGCCGAGGGCGCACCGAACCGGGTCGTGACCTCGACGCCGGGTTCGCCGCCGTCCATCCCGTCCCAGCCACTGCCGACCATGAGTGCATAGGTGTCAGGCATCGAGACGTAACTCGGGCCGATCGCTCCAGTGTCGGAAGCGCGCATTGGCAGCCTGCCATTCCTCGCTGGCCCGCAGGGTCTCGCGCGGCTGCCCGCCGGTACCGTGCAACCGCGCAAGACGCACCAGCGAAAGCGGATTTGCATACTCGTTGAGCGCGGCTACGGCCTCATGCGCCGCGTCCCGGTCATTACACACGAGGATCATGTCGCAGCCGGCGTCGAGCGAAAGCCGGGCTCGCTCTGCCATGGAGCCATAGCTTGCGGTCGCTTTCATGCTCAGATCATCGCTGAATACGGCGCCGCCAAAGCCGATGCGCGAGCGCAATTCGCGACCGATCCAGTATTCCGAGAAACCTGCCGGCTGCGCATCGATCTGTTCGTAGACGATATGCGCCAGCATCACCCCCGCAATCGAACCGCTCCTCACGAGGCGCTCGTAAGGTCGCATGTCGTCGAGGAGTACTCCGTACTCGCGCCGGTCGACGGGCAGTTTCAGATGAGAATCGGCAATGACGGCGCCATGGCCGGGAAAGTGTTTCGCAACCGCGGCCATCCCGGCACTGCGCAGCCCGCGCGAAAACACGTTGGCGAGGTCGGACACGATGTCCGGCTTACGGTGAAACGCGCGGTCGCCGATAATCTCGCTGACGCCCCAATCGAGGTCCACGCATGGCGCAAAGCACAGATCGATGCCAATGGAGCGCAGCTCCGCGCCAATCAGCCAACCGGCTTCGCGTGCGGCCTGGCGGCCGGCGTCAGGATCGCGGTCGAACTCGAGACCGATGCGACGCATCGGCGGAATCTCCGTGAAGCCGTCCCGGAAGCGCTGGACTCGCCCTCCCTCGTGATCCACGGCGACGAGCAGGGGCGGCCGCCGCAGAGCGCGGATCTCGGCGACGAGGTCCGTCACCTGGGCGACGGATTCGAAATTACGGGCGAACAGGATGACGCCGCCTACTGCCGGCTCCCGCAACAGGTCACGGTCGGCCGGGCTGAGCGACAGCCCTTCGACATCGAGCATGACGGGCCCCAGTGACATCGGCAGATCCTCGTGTTGCGCGCTCATCCGCGCGTCAGTACGGCAATAGATTCTACATGCGCCGTATGCGGGAACATATCGATGATACCTGCCGCATCGAGGCGATAGCCCTGCTCGTGGACCAGCGTCGCCAGGTCGCGCGCCAGGGTGCCGGGATGGCAGGATACGTAGACGATGCGGTCCGGGCCGAACAGCTGCATGCGGCTGACAACCTCGGCGGCACCGCTTCGTGCCGGGTCGAGAAGCATGCGATCGCAACCCTCGCGCACCCAGCCCTCGCTGCCGTCGATCTCGCCGAGGTCCGCCACGCGGAACGCCACGTTGTCGAGCCCGTTGAGTGCGGCATTGGCGGTCGCGCGCCGCGTCAGGCCGGTCTCGCCCTCGACGCCGAGGACACTTGCGCCGAGGCGCGCAAGCGGCAGCGAAAAGTTGCCGATGCCGCAGAACAGGTCGAGTACCTTGTGGCCGGGCTCCACTGCCAGTTGTTCGATCGCAAAGTGCACCATGCGTCGGTTGATCTCGGCATTGACCTGGACGAAGTCGGTGGGCTCGAATTCGATGCGCACGTCGAATTCGGGCAGGGTATAGAAAAGCGGCTCCATTGCGTCCTGCGGGTGCAACAGGCTGATGGAGTCGGGCCCACCCGATTGCAGGTAAATGCGCAGCCCGTGACGTTCACCGAATGCCATCAATGCCGCTTCGTCCTCCGCATCCGGCGGATCGAGAACCCGCAAGACGAGCGCGACCCCGTTCTCGGCAACGGCGACTTCGATCTGTGGCAGACGGGCCCGTACGGTCAATGAACCGATCAGTTCACTCAGATCCGCGATCAGCGCATCGACGGGGCGAGCCAGTACCTCGCAGCGCAACATGTCGGCGATGAACGGCGCATGCCGCTCCCGGAACCCGACCAGCGTCCGGCCCTTGGCCCGGACGTGCTTCACGGCCAGTCGTGCCCGCCGACGGTAGTTCCACGCCGGCCCGGTCATCGGTGCCAGCCAGCGTTCCGGCTGCACGCGACCGATACGCTCGAGGTTGTCGCGCAGGGTCCCCTCCTTGATGGCGTGCTGCTGCTCGAGGCTGACGTGCTGGAGCGAACAGCCGCCACAGCGAGCGTAAGCCTCGCAGCGGGCCTCGACACGGTCCGCCGATGGTGCGTGGATTTCGAGCAACTCCGCCTCGTCAAAGTTGCGCCGGGACTTGCGCCGCATGAACGTCACGGTCTCGCCGACGAGCGCCCCGCTGACGAACACTTTCTTGCCTTCGGTCGCGGCGATGCCGCGACCGTCGTGCGTCACCGCAACGATCTCAGCCGTCTCCGGCTCACGGCGCCTTCTCCTCGCCACCCGGCTATACCCGCCACGCGGCGAGAAATTCGTTCAGGTGGGGCCGATCCATTTCGGCCAGGGTCTCGCGCACGAGTTCGAACTCGCGCTGCAGGCCCGCATCGTCCACATTGCCCCGCATGTACTCGAAACGCAGGAACACGAGCCAGGTATTCAGCACGTCCGTCTCGCAATAATTCCGAATCTCGCCAATGGCGCCGTCCTGGTACTTGTCCCAGACCTTGTCGCCGCTCATGCCCAGCTTGCCCGGAAAGCCGAGCATCATCGCAATCTCGTCGAGCTTGGCGAAGGCCCGATTGTTGAAATTGGCCAGCACGTCCATGAGATCTATGTGGCGCCAGTGGTAGCGGCTCAGGTAGTTATTCCACCTGAACTCCCGGTCCGAGTCACCGGTTTCCCAGTAGCGCGGGGCCCGGACTCCGTGCTTGAGGGCGCGGTAGTGCAGCACGGGCAGATCGAAGCCGCCGCCGTTCCAGGACACGAGGTCGGGTGAGTACTTCTCGACGCCCTCGAAAAAACGTTGCACGATTTCGGCCTCGTCGGAATCCTCATCGCCCAGCGTCCAGACACGGAACGCATCACCGCTCCGAAACGTCGCCGAGATGGCGACGACGCGGTGCTGGTGCAGGGGCAGAAACTCGTGCCCGACAGCCTGCTGGCGCTTGAACATCATCGCCGTCGCGACGTCCTTGTCCGACAGGCCCTCCAGTTCCAGTAACAATCGGCCGGCCTCCACGTCGGGCACGGTTTCGATATCGAATGTCAGGCAATGCATAATCTCGCTCCGTCAGGCGCCCGGGGCTTTCTCGACGACGGAAAAAGCAAGCACGAGCCCGGCGTCGTCGGTCAGGCTCAGATGGCCGCTGCCGATCCCGAGGCGTGCGCAGACGCGGCTGCCGCGTTCCGACCAGACGATCACCGGGCGCCCCCAATCGTTGTTCAGGACACCGACGTCGCGCAGCCAGACACCATGGGCAAAACCTGTCCCCATCGCCTTGACGGTCGCCTCCTTGCCGGCAAACCGCATGGCGAGGAAACGCACCGGGTCGCGCGTGCGTTCGTAGAGGTCGAGTTCCTCGTCCATCAGGATGCGATGGGCGAAACGGTCGCCGTAGCGGTCGAAAATCTCCCGCACGCGACTCAGTTCGACAATGTCCGTACCGATACCGTAGATCACCCGACCGGTTCCTCGCGCGCCTCCCGCATGAGGCGCTTCATTTCCGAGACAGCCGTGTCGAGGCCGTCGAGTACGGCACGCGACACGATCGCATGACCGATATTGAGCTCGACAACCTCGGGTATGCGGGCGATCGCCTGAACGTTCTGGTAGTGCAGGCCGTGACCGGCATTGATGACCAGCCCCAGGCCATGACCATAGTGCGCCGCATCGATAATGCGCTCGAGTTCCGCTGCCTGTTGTGCGCCAGCGGTATCGGCAAACCGGCCCGTGTGCAGTTCGACGACCGGCGCCCCCGCTGTAACCGCCGCGTCCAGCTGTTCGCGGTCGGGATCGATGAACAAGGAAACGCGAATGCCGGCATCGCCCAGGTCGGCACACGCCGCCGCCACCCGGTCGAGTTGCCCGGCAACATCGAGTCCTCCTTCGGTCGTCAGTTCCTGGCGCTTCTCGGGAACGAGGCAAACGTCGGTCGGCGCCACGCGCCTGGCGATCGCGACCATTTCGTCGGTGACGGCCATTTCGAGATTCATGTGCGTTTGCAGGACTCCCTGGAGTTCGTCGAGGTCCGAGTCCTGGATATGACGCCGGTCCTCCCGCAGGTGCACCGTGATGCTGTCGGCGCCGGCACGCTCGGCGATCCGGGCCGCCTCGGCCGGACGCGGGTAACTCGTCCCCCGCGCCTGGCGCAGGGTCGCGACATGATCGATATTGACGCCGAGCGCAATCGGGGTGTCGGGTTTCATGGCGTGTTCTTCTTAATCTTCGCGAGGCGCAATTCTACCGCGATGCACCGCCCGCAGCACCTTGCGGCTCTTGAGTTCCTTGCCGCCGAGGTGCCAGGCAATCACGTCGCGGAGCAGCCGGCCGGCCGCACGCAAAACGTCATCGTCGTCGAACTGCCGGGCGCCGATCGCGCGCAGCACCGACCCCCGAAATACCATCTGCCCCGAATTGCGCTCGACAGGCACCGGGCCCTGCTCGATCCGGTAGTCGTAAAAGCGATCGCCCACAATTTGCTGCTGCGAACCGGCCTCGTGATCGAGGGTGACGGCATAGCCGAGCAGGCTCAGCAATTCGAGCTCGAATTCTCGCAACGCCACAGCGACCTTCGGGCGCTCGCCCAGCGCACGAATGACCTCGTTATACAGGGCGAAGACTTCGGGTTGCGGATCGTCGCGGTGCAGGAAGAACAGCATGAGTTCGTTGACGTAGTACGCCGACAACAGCGCATCGCCACGCAGCAGGACCGGCGCTGCCGCCGTTTCCGCCCCCGTGAGCGTGCCGAGGTCGGATTTCGCGACCCATGACACCCGTAACGGCAGGAACGGCCGCAGCAGTCCGGCGAGCCGGGATCGCCTGCTGCGACTGCCGCGCGCGATCACGGCAACCCGGCCGTGGTCGCGCGTCAGCAAGTCGAGGATCTGGCTCGTATCCCTGAACGGCCTGTGATGAAGCACGAACCCGGGTTGCTGCTGGACACGCTTGCTCATGACTCGATGTCAGTGC
>JARRMH010000034.1:0-12477 GCA_037386205.1 Woeseiaceae bacterium
CGCACGCCGGCGAGGCCGTGGTTGTAGGCGGTGATCGCCATCGGCCAGTTGCCCGTCAGCGAATAGTTGTAGGCCAGCAACCCGGCAGCGCCGCGGGTTGCCGCAAACGGGTCATTGCGCTCATCGACGACGTGGTCGACGCGCAGGAATCGCCGCCCGGTGCTGCGTGTGAACTGCCAGATACCCGACGCGCCGACGTGGGACCGGGCGGCGGGGTTGTACGACGATTCGACATGGGGCAGCGCCGCGATCTCGACCGGGACCCCCGCGTCGGTGAATTGCGCGTGGATGTAATCCCGCCACCGGCCGGCACGCTCGAGTCCACGCCGGAAGCGCTCCCTGAGCCCGTTCTGGTAGCGAATACGACTGGTGGCCGCCGCCAGCGTCTCGTTCGTGACCCCTTCCGGCCACAGGGCGAGAATGCGCGCTTCTTCGGCACTCAGGTTGTCCCGCTTCCCGGTCGCGAGCGTCTGCAGGACGGCGCGTATTTCGCTGCGGCGCCGGTCGATGCGGCGGCTCCGCTCGCGCCGTGACAGGTTGGCGGGCATGTCGAGCCGATCGTACACGACAGCGAGGTTGCGGTTGTCGTGCAACACGCCCTCGTCCGTCGAAATTTCGCTGAACACACTGATCCAGAAGTCGACGTCAGGCTGCAATTCTGCGGGCTGCGGAAACAATTCATCGGCCGCCACGGTGCCTGTAAACAGCAGGATCGCGAGCAGCCAGAGGCGGCGCGGACTTGTCATTTGAAAAAAATCAGGTTTCAATCGCAAATCATTGAATAGTTCACGGAATTCCCGGCTATTGTGCCGTAGTTTCTCTTTGCCATGAGTATCATCTTTCGTCAACCCGGATTGTCCGCGCGCATTGCCAGGCTGCTGGCCCTGCTGTGCCTCGCTTTCCTGTCCGGCCAGGCACTTGCCAGCGAGTCGGCGGCCGAGCGCACGGACAACGGCACGGACCTGCTGCAGGATTCGACCGACGAGGATGACGTGCGTTCCGGCGGGACCGCGCCGGCCGCCGAAGAGATGGTGGAAGCGGTGCCGGCTCACCCGAGCGACGTCCCGCTCGCCGACGCGGTCACGACGGCGGCGGGCAAGGCCGCTCCAGTACGGTTGCTCGGACAGGAGGTCCCTCCGGGTACCGCGGCCTGGTCGGCGACCGAATTGTTCGAAGGCGTCCCGGTGTCGACGCCCGTGCTCGTCGTCAACGGCACCGAACCGGGCCCGACGATGTGCCTTACGGCCGCCGTCCACGGCGATGAACTCAACGGCATCGAGATGGTCGGCGCGTACTGCACAACCTCGAAGCCGAGAACCTGTCGGGCGCGGTCATTGGCGTCCCGATCGTCAATGTGCAGGGCTTTCGTCGCGGCTCGCGCTACCTGCCGGACAGGCGCGACCTGAATCGCTATTTTCCCGGGAATCCGAACGGCAGCGCGGCTGCGCGGATCGCCCATGCGCTGTTTACCGAGGTTGTCGCCCAGTGCGACGCGCTCGTCGACCTGCACACGGGGTCGTTCGAACGCGCCAACCTGCCGCAGATTCGCGCCGACCTCAGGAATCCGGATGTCGTCACGCTGACGCTCGGATTCGGCTCGATGGTCGTGCTGCACAGCGAGCCGACCGTCGGCACGCTGCGCCACGCGGCCACGATGGCGGGCATCCCGGCCGTCACGGTGGAGGCCGGCGGTCCCTCGCAACTCGAACTCGCCGAAGTCAAGCACGGCGTCAAGGGCATCGAGACATTGCTCACGACGCTCGGCATGGTGAAGAAGATCCGGCTCTGGGGCGACCCGGAACCCGTCTACTACCGGTCCACGTGGGTGCGCGCCGATGCCGGCGGCATCCTGCTCGCCGACGTCGCCCTCGGCAGCCAGGTCCGCAAGGGCGAGTTGCTCGGTACGATCACCGACCCGATGAGTAACGCCCGTACCGAACTGCGTTCCCCCCACACGGGCCGCGTCATCGGTATGGCGCGCAACCAGGTCGTCATGCCGGGTTTCGCCGCCTTCCACGTCGGCATCCAGACCGACGACATGGTCGAGGAAGAGGCCAGCGCGGCCGAAGCCGAGCAGAAAGTCAGCGACGGTGGTTACGTCGACGGAATGTCCGAGTAGAATTCGGCATCCACCTCCACGACAGGACCGCATGAGCGATCGCAAACCCCTGTCCGCTTACCGGGGGCCAGGCACGTGGCCGATCTGGTTTGGCCTGGGCCTGCTGCGCCTCGTCTGCCTACTGCCCCACCGGGCAGCACTCGCGATCGGCAGCGGCATCGGCCGGCTGGTCCATGCGCTGGGCGGAACCCGGCGCGCCATCGTGCGACGCAACATCGATCTCTGCTTCCCCGAACTCGATCGGGCTGCGCGCGATGAGCTCGTTCGCGAGCATTTCAAAGCGCTCGGCATGGCGCTCATCGAGATGGGGCTGGCCCGCTGGGCCAGTGACCGGCACCTCGAGTCGATTACCACGCTCAGCGGTGTCAGGCACCTCCTGGACGTGCTCGAATCAGGGCGCGGCGCGATTCTTCTGACCGCGCATTTCACGTCGCTCGAGCTCTCGGGGCGCGTATTCTCACGCCAAGTACCTCCGTTCGACTGCGTATACCGCCAGAATCGCAGCGAGTTCATCACCGAACTGCAGCGCAGCGGGCGCGAGATGTCCGCCGAAACGGCGATCGAAAAGCGGGACATCAAGAAGATGGTGCGCAGCCTGCGCAAGGGAAGAGCGGTCTGGTATGCCCCGGACCAGAGCTACAGCCGCAAGGGCGCCGAAGTGGTCGAGTTTTTCGGCATACCGAGTATGCACACAACAGCCACCTCGACCCTGGCGCGGCTCGGCGACGCCGCGGTGATCCCGTTCTTCCAGTTGCGCAATCCGGACGGGACGTACGCGGTCACACTGCTGCCGCCCTTCGAGGACTTTCCCGGTGACGATCCCGTGGCCGACACAGAGCGCTATGTCGCAGTGCTCGAAGAGCAGATTCGCAAAGCGCCCGAGCAGTATTTCTGGATTCATCGCAAGTTCAAGGACCTGCCCGAGGGTTACCCGGACTACTACGCGGATCTCGACGCGCTGAAATAGCCCTCGAGCAGTTGCTCCCAGTCCGCCGCACGAAAATTGAGCCGTGGATCGAGCCCGACGATCTTCTTCAGCGACCGGTGCAACCGTGCGAGGTTTGCCTGTTGCCACGGGCCCGGCTGGCGCAGGCGTCCGCGGTCGAAATCGAGCAGCCACAACAAGCCGTCACGATCGATCTGGACGTTGTAGGCATTCATGTCCGCATGGCAAACACCGGCGGCATGAAACTCGCGGATTGCTGCGCCGCAGCTCCGCCAGAACGCGTCATCGGGATCGTGGTCGGCGATGTAGCGCGACAAAGGGACGATGTCGGGAATCCTCACGGTGATGATGTCGGCGGTGTAGAACGTCCCATGCCTGACATAGCGTGCAGCGGCCGGCCGTGGCACTCGCAGGTTGTTGGCAGCAAGCTTGTCGAGCAACCGCCATTCGCGAAAGGAGCGCGTCTGGTCCCCTCCCGAGAACACGTAGGAGTCGCGGATCACCCTGCCGATCAGCCCGCCGCGCCGATAATGGCGCAGCACGAACTGCCGCGGCACATTGCCGACGAAGTACGTGCTGCCCCGGCCACTCGAATTCAGCGACCCGGTCAGCACCTCGGCGTGCAGCCAGCCTTCGGGCGTAAACCGTTCGTCCGAAATCTGGTTGATGATGGCCTTATCGTATAGGATGGCGCCGGTCGCAGTCTTCTCGACGGTTTCGGTCAAAGGACCCGTTCCCCAAAGCTCCGAGAGCCCGGATATTGCCTGATTTGGAACTCTATTCGAAGCCTCGCAGCATTTGCGTACTGCGTCTCTCCGCCATCGGCGATACCTGCCACGCGCTGGCCGTCATTCGCCGCATGCAGGACAACTGGCCCGACGCAAACATCACCTGGATCATCGGCCGCACCGAGGCGAGCCTGATGGCCGATATCCCGGATATCGATTTCGTCATATTCGACAAGACCCGCGGCAGAGCCGCTTACGGTGACGTGCGCCGTGCGCTGCACGGGCAGCACTTCGATGTCGCGCTGTGCATGCACGCCTCGATGCGCGCCAATTTCATCATCCGGGCGCTGCCGGCCGATGTCCGTCTCGGGTTCGACCGGTCCCGTGCCCGGGACTTCCAGTGGCTGTTCACCAACCGCCGTATCACGCCGGCGCGCGGCGAGCACGCGATGGAAGCGATGATGGCATTCGCCACCGCAATCGGCGCCCGGGAGCGGGACCTTCGGTGGGACATCCCGCTGTCCGCCGACGATCGCGCCAGGGCCGACCGCTACCGGCAGAACGGCCGGCCGCTGGTCGTCATCAGTCCCTGCAGCAGCCAGCGGGCCCGGAACTTCCGTAACTGGCGGGTCGAGAACTTCGCCGCCGTCATCGCTCACCTCGAATCCCGGTACCGCGCCCGCGTGGTGGTGACCGGCGGTCCGTCCGAGCTCGAAGCCCGGTACGGTCGCGAGCTGGCGGCAGCCTCCGGGGCGACCACCAGTCTCGTTGGACGCTCGACGCTGAAGCAACTGGCCGCGCTGATTGCCGCCGCCGACGTCGTGATCTGCCCCGACTCGGGTCCGGCCCACATGGCCACCGCCCTCGGCACGCCCGTCATCGGCCTGTACGCGACGTCGAACCCCGAGCGAACCGGCCCTTACCTTTCGAGAAAATACACGATTAACCGCTATCCTGACGCGATTGAGCGCTATCTTGGCAAGAACGTCGACGATGTCCGTTGGGGGCAGCGCGTTCGGCACCCGGATGCAATGGACCTGGTGACGATCGATGACGTCACGCAGATGATCGATAGTTTCTTCGAAGAACGATACAGTTAGATACTCTTAGCGATAATTTTCTCGAATATCCTGCCAGGTGGCAGGTCCCTGAGGCATTTCAGATGCCCGAGCGGGCACTCGCGCTCGAAACAGGGCCGACAGTCGAGACTGATTTCGTGAATTTCGCGACTTTTCGTCAGAGGAGGCGTGAATTTCGCCGACGATGAGCCGTAAATCCCGTGAACGCGGATGCCGACGGCCGCCGCCACGTGCATCAGGCCGGAGTCGTTGGTGACCGCCTGCTCGCAGGCCGCGAGCACGTCGATGACGTCCTCGAGCGAGGTCTGCCCGCACAGGTTGAGCGCCGTGGTGCCGGCGGCGATCGTCTCGCCCGACGGCGCGTCCTTGTCCGAGCCGAGCACCCAGACCGCATAGCCGGCGTCCCCCAGGCTCCGGGCCAGCGTCGCGAAATGCTCGAGCGGCCAGCATTTCGCCGGCCCGTACTCGGCACCGGGCATCATCGCGATGACGGGCCGGTCGGTCGCGACGCCGAGTCGGGCGAGTACCCGTGACTGGTTGCGTCTCGATACGCGCAGGGACGGGTCGGGCAAGGGGGACGGGAGTGCCTCCCCTTCCTGCAGGCCGAGCGCGACGAAGCGCTTGACGGTCTGGTCGAGAACCCCGGCGTCGAAGCTGCGCAGGTCGTTGATCAGCAGGTACCGGGACTCGCCGCGGAACCCGGTGCGCAGCGGGATGCCGGCGAGCCATGGGATCAGCGCCGATTTGAACGAACGCGGCATGACGATGGCCCGGTCGTAGCGGCCGCGCAGTGCCGCGGCGATGCGGCGCCGCGTGCCGATGCCGATTTCCCCGTGGCCGGTTTCCGCGGCGATACCGGCCCGGATTTCCGGCATTCGCGCAACGATCGGCAGGGACCAGCCGGGCGCCAGCACATCGAGTGGCCGGTCCGGCTCACGCGACGCGAGGAATTTGAACAGCGACTGGGCCATGACCATGTCGCCGACCCAGGACGGTCCGACGATTAGGGTGGCTCGGTTCCGCAAAGCTGGTCCAGGTACGCCGGCACCCCCTCTTCGACCGGCCGGAACTCGACGTCGCAGCCAGTCGCGCGCAACGCGGACAGGTCGGCTTGCGTGTAGCTCTGGTACGCCCCTTCGAGGTGAGCAGGAAACGGGATATAGCGAATGCTGCCTTTGCCGTGCCATTCAATCACGGCGTTCGCCACGTCGTTGAACGTCTGCGCCTTGCCCGTGCCCGTATTGAAAACCCCGGATACTTCGGGATGGTCGAGAAACCAGAGATTGACGTCGCACACGTCGTCCACGTAAACGAAGTCGCGCAACTGTTCGCCGTCGCCGTAGCCGCCGCTGCCTGCGAACAGCCGCGCTTCGCCATCGGCCACGACCTGGTTACTGAAATGGAACGCGACGCTCGCCATCGACCCCTTGTGCTGTTCGTGGGGCCCGTAGACGTTGAAGTACCTCAGGCCGACGACCTGGCAGCCGGCCTGCGGCAGAATGCGGCGCACGTAGCGGTCGAACTGCAGCTTCGAGTATCCGTAGACGTTGAGCGGCTGCTCGAAGCGCGGATCTTCGACGAAACGCTCCGCCCCCCCGTACACAGCCGCCGAGGATGCATAAATATACGGCGTCCCGTGGTCGAGGCAATGATGCAGCAGCGCCCGGGAGTAGGCGTAATTATTCTTCATCATGTAACGCCCGTCCCACTCGGTCGTCTCCGAACAGGCGCCCTGGTGGAAAATCGCCTGTATGCCGGAGGCGAGGGCTTTGTCCGACGCCAGCCGGGCGATGAAGTCGTCCTTGTCGAAGTAGTCGGCTATCGGCAGATCCGCAAGGTTGACGAACTTGTGCCCGTCGCTCAGATCGTCGACAACGACGATATCGTCGTGACCGCGCTCCTGGAGCGCGCGCACGAGATTGCAGCCTATGAAGCCCGCGCCACCGGTTACGACAAACACCGCGCTACTCCGTGTCGTCCATCATGAAGTAGCTTGCACCGCAGTACGGGCATCGGGCCTCACCGGTCTGCTCGATCGGTATATAGACCCTGGGATGCGAATTCCACAGGTACATCCCCGGCATCGGGCAGCTCAGCGGCAGGTCGGACTTGCGCACGCCGTACTTGTTCTGGGCATTTGCCGGAATCAGGTTCTCGTCTACGGTTCCTGCTTTGGGTGCCACCGAAATCCTCGCTGCCTGCTCTGGGGTTGGACGGGGATTATAAGTCAACCCAGCCACCGGTCCCACGTCCCCGATACGAAATCGCGCTGCTCGACGAACTCGTCCTGACCGACGAAAGGCGGCTGGTCATCGAGCACGAGATGATGATAACGCAGCCGGTAGTCACGGTACGCGTCCTGCAGCGCATTGCCCACCTCCTCCTCGAGGAAACCGGCGGCGACAAGGGCGTCGAGCTGGCGGATGTTGTCCGAATAATGGATAACGGCCGGGTCCTCCCGGGCATTCTCGAGAACGAGGTACTGCACGAGAAACTCGATGTCGCCGATTCCGCCGCGCCCGTGCTTGAGATCGAAGCGGCTGTCGTCGCTGCGGTCGAGCTCCGAGCGCATACGCTGCCGCATGGAAACGACGTCGTCGCGCAGGCGGTCGCGGCGCACGCGCTCGACGAGGGTTTCGCGCCGGATGCGCTCGAATTCTGCTTCGATCCCCGGACTGCCCGCTACCGGCCTCGCCCGGAGCAGTGCCTGGTGCTCCCACGTCCAGGCATTTTCGACCTGGTAACGCTCGAATGCCTCGGTACTCGTGACCAGCAGGCCGGAGCGCCCGTCGGGGCGCAAGCGCATGTCCACCTCGTAGAGCTGTCCGGAGCCCGTCTGCATGGTCAGGAAATGGATGAGCCGCCGCACGAGTCGGCCGAAAAACAGCGCATTGTCGAGCGGCTTGTCGCCATCGGTCACCTGGTTAGTGCCGCGCGAATCGTGCAGGAAGATGACGTCGAGATCGGACCCGTAGGAAAGTTCGAGTCCGCCGAGCTTACCGTAGGCGACGATACCGAAGCCCGCGGCGTACTCGGTCCCGTCCACCGTGTAACGCGGAACCCCGTGGCGCGCCGTCAGGTCCCGCCAGGCCACCCGCAGCGCTTCTTCGAGGATCGTCTCCGCCAGCCACGTCAATCCGTCGCTGACTTTCATGATCGGCAGCTTGTCGCTGAAATCCGCCACGGCGATGCGAAACATCGTGGACCGCTGGAACTGGGCGATGGCCTGCATGCGCTCCTCGCTGTCCCCGGGAGCACTTGCCAGCCGGCCCCGCAATTGCTCGCCGAGATCGGCGCGAGTCACCGTGTTCGAGTACATGCGCGGGTCGAGTAATTCATCGAGGAGCACCGGGAAACGCGCGATCTGGTCGGCGATATACGTGCTGCGCCCGCACAGATCGACGAGGCGCGCCAGCGCTGCCTGGTTCTCGTTGAGCAGCGACAGGTAGGCACTGCGCCGCAGGACGCGCTGGACGATATGCAGCGTTCGAGCGAGCGCAAGCCGGGGCTTCTCCGACCGGGCGACCGCCATGATCAGCCGCGGAATAAAGCGCTGCAGCCGTTCACGTGCGATTGCGTCGACCTGCCGCGTGCCCGCATCGCCCGCAAACGAGACCAGCGTTGTCGCGATGCCGGCCGCATCCTCGAATCCGGCGTCCTCGAGAACGCGGGTCCACAAATCGGCATCCGCGGCCGTCTTCCAGGTTCGTTCGAGCCGTGTGAAAAGTTCCGACTCCCCGGTCTCGCCGCGAAACGCAACTCGCGCGAACTCCGCCGAGATGGCGGCACGATGGCGGGCAATGTCCTCGGCAAGCTCGTCCCAGCTGGCGCGACGCATCGCCAGGCGCAGGCGGCTGCGCCCGACTTCGTCTTCGGGCAGATCGTGTGTCTGGCGATCATGCATCGCCTGGATGAAGTTCTCGAGGCGCCGCATGAATCGATAGGCTGCCAGGAACCGCTCAGCGCCGTCGGCAGTCAGTCCGCGCATGTTGACGAGCAATGGCAACACCTGTTGCAGTTCTCTCGCCTGCAGTGTGACCTCGCTGCCGCCACGTACCAGCTGCAGCGACTGCACGACGAACTCGGCCTCCCGGATGCCGCCCGGGCCGAGCTTCACGTTGTCCTGCAGTTCGCGTTTCTTGACCTCGGCGGCGATCAGGGCGTGCATCTCGCGCAACGACTCGAACACACCGTAGTCGACGTAGCGCCGGTATACGAACGGACGAATCAGGTTGTCGTACAGGTCGTCGACGACGGCCTGCCCGGGGTCCGGCCCGATGACGCGCGCCTTGACATAGGCGTAGCGCTCCCAGTCACGGCCGTGATGCAACAGGTAGGACTCGAGGGCGTCGAAACTGACGACAGGCGGCCCGCTCTCGCCGAATGGCCGCAGTCGTGTATCGATGCGGAATACGAAACCATCCTCGGTACGCTCATCGAGCAGAGCGATGACCTTGCGACACAGCCGTCCGAAATACTCCTGTGCGCTGATTCGCTTCGGGCCGTTCGCCTGGCCGTCTTCCGGGTACAGAAAAATAAGATCGATGTCCGACGAAAAATTCAGCTCGAGTCCGCCGAGCTTGCCCATGCCGACGATCACGAGCGGTACCTTGCGGCCTTCCCCGTCGCGCACTTCGCCGAAGCGCGGCGCGAGTTCACGCTCGGCATGCTCGGTCGCGACAGCGAGCATCCGGTCTGCCAGAGCGGACAGCGACGCCAGCGTCTCGTCGAGGTCGGCGAGCTCGAAAACCTCGCGCCAGAGAACGTGCAGCATGTACCGGTTGCGGAAACGCCGCAGCGAGGATTTCAGTGCGTCAGGCGCCGAATTCTCTGCCGCGAGCGCAGCGAGGGGCCCGAGATCCGGTGGGTGGGAAAAACCTGCAACGTTCTCGACAAACCAGTCGCGCTCGCGCAGCATCGTGTTGCCGGCGAATTCACTGCAGGCGACGATCCGGGCCAGATCGGCGCGCGGCACAGCGGACTCACCGAATCGCTCGAACCAGTGTTCCACCTGCTCCCGCAAAGCGGCCGGCAGCGTGTCCAATTCCTCGCCCATGGGCGCAGTCTATCGAAGTGTGGCGCGCCAGGCTCGACGCAGACCGACCGGGTCGGGGAAGAGATCAGCTGGCAGATGTCTGCAGCAGCTCGCCGAAGTCCTCGAGTGCGCTGTCGAGCGAGACGGGTTTGCCCGTAATGTGTCCCTGTGCGAAGTCGACTCCGAGCGTAATCAGCAATTCGCGCGTCTTGTCGGTTTCCACGTACTCGGCGACGGTCTGCAGCTCCATCACCTTGGCAACCTGCGTGATCGCCGCGACCATGGATTCCGAGATGCGGTTCTCGGTAATGTCGCGGACGAACCCGCCGTCGATCTTCAGCATGTCCACCTTGAAGTTCTTGAGGTAGGCAAACGAACTCAGACCGGCGCCGAAGTCGTCGAGTGCAATCGTGCAACCGAGCCTGTGGAGGCGCTCGATGAATTCCTGCGCGTTGGCGAGATTGGAGACAGCCGCCGACTCGGTGATCTCGAAAGCCAGGCAGGATGCCGGGAGGCCGCTTTGTTCGATCTCTTGCTCGATGAAGGCCAGTATCTCGTCGTCGCCGAGCGACTGGCCGGACAGGTTGATCGCGAAAATGGCATTCTGCCCGTCGACCTGCGCGCGCGACTCCGCCAGCCTGGCGAGTGTTCGGGATACGACCCAGCGGTCGATTTGCGGCATCATGCCGTAGCGCTCCGCCGCGGAGAACAACGCCTTGCTGGGGACGCGCACGCCGTCCGAGTCGGCCATGCGCAGCAGAATCTCGAAGCGCGGCCGGTACTCCTCGCCCACGAGGTTCACGATCGGCTGGGCCAGCAGGCGGAACTCGTCGGCATCGAGCGATTGCTGGATCTCCGCGACCAGCTGCATGTCATCGTACCGTCGTATGACGCTCTGGTTCTTCTCGTCGTACACCTCGATACGATCGCGTCCGTGATCTTTAGCTGCTTCGCAGGCCATGCGGGCGGTCGTCAGGGCACTGCCGTCATCGCCCGTGGCACGACTGAATGCCGCGATGCCGATGCTCATCGTAATCTGCAGCGACTTGTCGCCCTGCAGGTACCTGAGCTTCTGGCCGTGCTCGCGGAGCTTGCGTGCAAGCTCGATTGCCGTATCGGTATCGGCATGGGTCAGCAACATGCAGAAGTCGTCGCCCGTCAGGCGCGACAAGACGCCGCTCCTCGGCAGGCCTTCCTCGAGCAGGCGCGCGAACCGCATGATGACGGCATCGCCCGCATCGCGGCCGAACGTGTCGTTGACCAGCTGCAGGTTGTCCAGATCGAAATAGACGAGCTGATGGGTATCGTCGTCGGAATTCAGTGCCCGGTAGGATTCGCGTAACTGGTCTTCGAATCCGGCCCGGTTCATAAATCCGGTCATGGCATCGAACGAGCGCTCGATCACGTACTCGACCTTGCGGGCGATATTGGCCGTGAAACGTCGTTCGCGATTCGTGAACTTGCGGTGTCCGGTGCGGCCGAGCTGCGCGAGGATGCCCTCGACGTTGCCCTGGCCATCGAGCAGTGGCGTAAGCAGGGCCTGGTAATCGTGGGCCGCCGGGTCGTCCGAGCCTTCGACGGCCGGGATCTGGAACACGACCGGCTGCCGCTGACCTTCGAGCCTGGGTAACAACTGCTCGATCAGGTATCGATCCAGCACCTTGCGATTGACGTTCTTCCAGCTCGAGTGCGTGGCGCTGATGCGGATGCGCTTCGCGGGAATGAGCAAAACGCTGTAGTGGACCCCGAGGAAACGGCCGCTCTTGCCGACGAGCTCCGCGAGACTCGAATGGCGCGTCTTCACGCCATGGATCTTCTCGTCGACCTCGTAGACGAACTCGAGTTCTTTTAGGGCATCCTCCGCATCGCGTCGGGCAGCTTCGAGCTTCTGGTCGATGTACAGGCTCTCGCCGATGACCTCAATTGCGGGCTCGAGAATGGACTGCAGAAGGCTCGGGTTGAACGACGCGGATTTGCCGGCATTTTTTGAAAACAGTGCGATCAGTATGCCCGTGCGTTCGCGCTCCTCGCCATAGACGGGCAACGCGATAGCCGTACGTCCGGAGGACAACGTCCGCCGCAGCGGCTCGTCGCCGCTGCCGAGTTCCGCAACGACCTCCTCGGGCAGGTCCTTGATGAAGCTGTCGATCTCGTAGTCTTCGGCCCCGTCGGAACTCCAGACACACTCCCGCGAGAGGCTGTAGAAGCAAAAGCATTGGGCGCGCGGCACGAGCGAGCGCAACAGGCCTTCGGCCTTGCCGACATTCTTCTTGGTGAATTTGAGCATGCTTTTACCACCCTTGGCATCAAGGCTCACGTTCACCATGGGGGAACCGGTCTGCTGATCAAGACCGGAGCTTGCGTTGGTAATCTGGTCACCGGTGGCAATTACCGTTTTCTTTAACAACAGAGGCTTGCCGTCCCTGTCATAATAAATCCTGGAACTGGCAGGTACATTACCGGACAGTGCGTCCTGAACGTCATGCTCGTAATCTGGAAAATGTCCGGATGTTCAAGCTGCTGGAACTTCTGGAGCTAAACGATGAACAGAGCCCTCCGTTTATTGCCCG
>JARRMH010000035.1:0-11431 GCA_037386205.1 Woeseiaceae bacterium
GCAGCAGATCCTCGGCTTCTATCCGGGCGCGGCGGAGGTCAACGATGACGTCCTGAGCGACTGGATCCGTAGGGTCAATGAACGACTGCCTGACTACGCGCGCATTGGCGACTGGCGACGCCTGCCCGAACCACTTACCGCTGCCGCCGGCCTGCTCACGAGCAACGGGCGGCCGCGGCGCGACTCGATCGCCCGACACTACGAGTGGCTGATCGACGATATGTACCCAGGCCGACCGGAGGCAATAAACCAATGACACTCATGGACCGACTGAACAACGAGACCACGGAAGATCGCGAATACCTGCTGGCATCGCCAATTATCGGGCGTGCGCTGCGCGGCGAGGTCACGCTCGACGACTACGTGGCTTTCCTGACCCAGGCGTATCATCACGTGAAGCACACAGTGCCGCTCTTGATGGCGACCGGTGCGCGTATTCCCGGCGACAAGGAATGGTTGCGCGAGGCCGTGGCCGAGTATATCGAGGAAGAACTCGGACACCAGGAATGGATACTTAATGACATTGCTGCGTGCGGCTTCGACAAAGAGGCCGCGCGTGCTTCCATGCCCACGCAAGCGACCGAACTGATGGTTGCGTATGCCTACGACACCGTGCAACGGCGCAACCCGCTCGGCTTCTTCGGCATGGTGCACGTTCTCGAGGGAACCAGCATCGCGATGGCCGACAAGGCCGCCGATGCCATCGGTAGGTCACTGAATCTGCCGGCCCGTGCGTTCAGCTACCTGCGCTCGCACGGTGCACTCGACATCGAGCATTGTGCATTCTTCGCCACACTGATGGGCAAGATCACGGATCGCGGCGAGCAGGACTGCATCGTGCACAGCGCGCGGATGTTCTATCGCCTGTACGCGGACATCTTCCGAACGTTGCCGACCAATGTGGCACTGGCAGCGTGAAGCGCATGGATATCACTGACAAGACCGTCGTACTGACCGGGGCGACCGGCGGCATTGGCCGGGCGATTGCGCGGCAACTCGATGCAGCAGGCGCACGGCTGATCCTGGTCGGCCGCAATGCGGAGCGTCTGGCCGCTCTGCAGCGTGAACTCGAACCGGATCGACACCGCATCGTCCGGGCGGACCTCAGCACCGCGGAGGGCCGCGACGCGGTTCTCGAAAGCGCGTTCGCAACGGGAATCGATCTGCTGATCAACAACGCCGGGACCAACGAGTTCGAGCTGTTCCGGTCGCAGTCCGCCGCATCGATCCGCGATCTCGTCGAGATCAACCTGCTGAGCCCGATCCTGATCTGCCGCGCGCTGTTGCCGATACTCGAAAGCCGGCCTGTGGCCGGGATCGTGAACATCGGTTCGACGTTCGGCAGCATCGGCTACCCGGGATTTAGCGCCTACAGTGCGAGCAAGTTCGGTCTGCGAGGCTTCACCGAAGCGCTGCGGCGGGAACTCGACGATTCGTCGGTGCGCGTGTCCTACGTTGCACCGCGAGCGACGAAAACGGAACTGAACAGCGACGCGGTGGTGGCCATGAATGCCGAGCTCGGCACGGCGATGGACGATCCGGATCTCGTTGCCACCCAGGTGTTGCGCACGATCCGCGGAACGACCCGCAGCGACCGCTATATCGGCTGGCCCGAAAAATTGTTCGTCCGCATCAACGCGTTGCTCCCCGGGCTCGTCGACAACAGCCTGCGCAAACAGTTGCCGGTTATCCGGCGCTTTGCAACTCACAAGCAATGAATGAGGAAAATACGATGAATTTCAAAACTACGATCCAACTGGCCGCATTGCTGGTATTGATGCCCATGGCGGCTCTCGCCGGGCAGGATGAGCCCTTGCTGGCCGAGCTGCAGCACGACTGGGCTGTCGCCAACTACGAGATGCAGGGCGACCAGCAGGTTGCGGCCTTCGAGAAGCTGATCGAGCGCGCGGACGCCGCTGTTGCCACGCACGACGATTCGGCCGAATTACTGATCTGGAACGGCATCATCAAGTCGAGTTTCGCTGGCGTGAAGGGCGGTCTCGGCGCCCTCGGACTGGTCAAGGATGCACGGAAATCGCTCGAAAGCGCACTGGAGCTCAACGACCGCGCCTTGGCCGGCTCGGCTTACACCAGCCTTGGCACGCTCTACTACCAGGTGCCCGGATGGCCCGTGGGTTTTGGCAGCGACAAGAAGGCCGTAGAATTGCTGCACAAGGCGCTCGAAATCAATCCCGACGGGATTGATCCGAACTATTTCTATGCGGACTATCTGCTGCAGAAGAAACAGTACGAAGAGGCCGAACGATACCTGCTGAAGGCCCAGCAGGCGGCACCGCGGCCCGACCGTCCGGTAGCTGATGCGGGTCGCCAGCAGGAGATACTCGCGGCACTGTCGCTGACGCGCGAAAAGATGCATCGCGCGGGAGGGTGACAACGGCGGTCGTCGCGATGGAGACAGTCGCTGCATGCAGATCCTTCTCGTCGAAGACGACCAGTCACTTGCCAGTGGTTTGTGCAAAGCCCTCCGTAACGAGGGCTTTGTCGCGAATCACGTCGCCAAAGGCAGCGCCGCGCTGCATGTCGTCGATACCGAGCCACCCGACATCGTCATACTCGATCTCGGCCTGCCGGATATCGACGGGCTCGATCTTCTGAGGCATATCCGGCAGCGCTCCGCAACGCTGCCCGTCCTGATACTGACCGCACGATCCAGCATCGATGCGCGCGTCTCCGGGCTGCAGGGCGGTGCCGACGATTACCTGCCCAAGCCATTCGAAATGCCGGAACTCATCGCGCGCCTGCGCGTGATCGAGCGCCGACTTAGCACGACGGGCGAGAATCGCTTTCGCGAGGGTGACATTGAGCTCGATACGACCGGGCAGCAGGTCTATCGTGCAGGACAACTGGTCGAGTTGCCCCGTCGCGAATTCATGGTGCTCAAAATCCTGATGGAAAACTCGGGCAAGGTGGTGACCCGTCAACAGCTCGAAAGCCGCCTGTATGCCTGGGGCGAAGAGATCGCCAGCAATGCGCTCGAAGTGCACGTGCACCATTTGCGCAAGAAACTCGGCAATGAACTGATCCGGACCGTGCGCGGCGTCGGCTACACAATTCGATCGTCGTGAAGTCGATACGCTTCTATCTCGTCATTGCGATTCTCGCGACCGTAGTGCTCGGCAATTTCGTGGCCGCAGTCTATGGCTATCGATCCAGCATGCAGGCGGCGGAGACACTCCTCGACACCCAGCTCGCGGATACGGCGAATCTGCTGCAAGCGTTACCGAGCGTATCCGGCTCGGTTGTGCGGCAGCCCTCGGAACGGCTGGCCTACCAGGTGTGGAGTGCCGACGGACGCCTGATCATGCGCACCGACAATACGCCGACGACTCCGATTTCCGATTTTGCGGAAGGGTTCCGCGACGAGAATTTCGCAGAGCGCCGGTGGCGTGTCGTGAGCCACCTTGATGAGGGCGATGGCCGGTGGATACTCGTGGCCGAGCGCGTGGACATTCGCACCGACCTCACCGACCGGATCATCTCAAGGGCTGTCATCCCGATCGTCGTCAGCATGCCGGTAATCGCGGCAATCGTGTGGCTCGTCGTCGGCAACGGGCTGGCGCTCATCCAGCAGCTGGCGCGGGAACTGCGCGAGAAAAAGGCTGACGACCTGACGCGGCTCCGTACGGACGATCCGCCGGTCGAGCTCGCGCCGGTTGTCGATGCTATCAACGACCTGTTGCGGAGGCTCGGCGAGTCGATCGCACGCGAACGTCGTTTCTCCGCAGATGCGGCCCACGAACTGCGCACGCCGCTCAGCGCCATCAAGGTGCATATCCACAACCTGCAGGCCGAGTTGACCGGGCACGAAGAGGAACTGGACATCCTCGAACGCGACCTCGGGAGGCTGAGTCACCTCATCGAGCAGATCCTGCTGCTGTATCGACTTACCCCGGAGCACTACAAGGCCAACATGGTTGTCGTAGACCTGTTCGCTCTGGGACAGTCCGTGATCGGTGAGCTGTACCCCGAGATCGACCGCAAGCAGCAGACGATCTCTCTCGAAGGCGAGTCGCAGACCATCACGGGCGACGAGGCGTCCCTGGTCATCCTGCTGCGCAATCTGATCCTCAATGCGAGCAAGTACTCGCCGCCCGGTGCAGACATCACGGTGCATGTCGGCAGTAGCGATTTCGGTATCCGGCTCAGCGTCGCGGACACCGGCCCCGGGATCCCGTTGCCGGATATCAGCCGCGTGTTCGATCGCTTCTATCGCGTCGGCGGCGACCGGCATGCCAGCGCGGAACCGGGTTGCGGTCTCGGGCTCGCTATCGTGCGTCATATCGCGGACCTGCACCATGCGAATCTCAACATCGATAACAATGCGGATGGTCCCGGGCTGACGGTTAATGTTACGTTCCCGGTCGATTTCGAATCGCCGTTGTTTCTCGAGGGGCTGTCCTCATGATCGATCGCAAGCGAACTGCCCGGCTGTTCGCAACGGCGTGCGCAGTATTTGCCATTCTCGGAACGACCGTGCAGGCCGCGCCGCCGGTGTACGAGATCGAGATCCGCAACCATCTTTTCGAGCCCGACGAGATCACGATCCCGGCCAATACCAAGGTCAAGCTGGTCGTGATCAACCGCGATCCCACGCCAGAGGAGTTCGAGAGCTTCGAGTTGAATCGCGAGAAAGTCATCATGGGCGGTTCGAGGGCAATCATTTTCATTGGCCCGCTGCCGCCCGGCGAATATCCGTTCTTCGGTGAATTCAATCCCGATACGGCGCTCGGCAAGATCATCGTGAGCGACGACGATGCTGGTTAACAGCGTCATCATCGTGCTGCGCGAAGTCCTCGAGGCTGCGCTCATGATCGGCATACTTCTCGCGGTCGCACGGCATGTCCCCACAGGCCGCCGCTGGTTGCTGGTTGCGTTTGTGCTCGCGCTGGGGGGCGCGGTTGCCTATGCGCGAAACCTTGCAACGGTTTCCGCGATGTTCGGCGGTGTCGGCCAGGAATTGCTGAATGCCGGGATGCACCTCGGCGTATTTGCCGCCCTCGTCGTTGTCGTGTTTTACATCGCGCGCCGGCATGGCGACGTCGGTGAACGAAGCCGCGTATTGCCTGCGGCGATGGCCGTTGCCGTCGCCCTGGCGGTTGCGCAGGAGGGATCGGAAGTATTCATCTACGTTTCCGGGTTTCTGCAGGTGGAGGAGTTTGCGTCCGGCGTCACCCTCGGCTCGATTGCCGGCGCCGGCATCGGGTTTAGTGTCGGCGTGCTCTTTTACTATGCGCTCGTCGGTCAGCCAGAGGGCCGGGCGCGCTGGATTGCCGTCATCCTGCTCGCTTTCGCCGCCGCCAACATGTGTATCCAGGCGACGAATCTCCTCATACAGGCGGACTGGCTGCCCTCCGCAGCGCCGCTCTGGGATTCTTCCGCACTGCTCCCGGAGGACTCACTGGTCGGTCAACTTCTTTATGCGCTCGTCGGTTACGAGGCGACCCCGTCGGCGCTGGAGGCCGGCACTTACGGCATCGGCTTTGCTTTCATCCTGCTGGCAGCTTTTGCAGGATGGTGGCTGTTCCCAATCGAAGAGGCGCACGCATAATGCGGGAGCTATTGTGGTCGAAATCGCACGCGCTGGCGCTGGGTTTGCTGTTCGGGTTCATGCCGTGGACGGCCCGCGGCGACGGGCTCATCGTGGACAGAATCTACGATCCTTACGTGCAGCCGCTCGAAACCGAAGTCGAATGGCGCTCGATACTGCAGTTCGATGAGGATGCAGACGACCTGCAGAAGCACATGCTGGGTTTCGGTCGCTCGCTCACAGACCGCTGGGCCGCCGAACTTTATCTCGCCGGCGCCAAGGCATCCGGGGAAAGTATCCGCATCGACAGCTTCGAGCTCGAATTCAAATGGCAGCTCACGGAGCAGGGCGAATACGCGTTCGACTGGGGACTCGTTTTCGAGTTCGAGCGCGAAACAGATCGTCGCATATCCGAAGGCTCGGTCATCCTGCTGACGGCCCGCGATTTCGGGCGCTGGACCGGGCTTGTGAACGCGGGCGTTTCGTACGAGTGGGGGTCGGGTGTCGACAACGAGATCGAAACCGAGTTACACCTGCAGACGCGTTATCGACTGCGCGAATCCCTGGAGCCGGCAATCGAGTTGCACATCGGCCAGGATACTGCCGTCCTCGGTCCTGCACTGACCGGCACCCATCGAACCGGTCCGGCGCGCAAACTTCGTTGGGAGGCGGGTGCGTTTTTTGCGGTGGCGCAGAATTCGCCCGATCTTGTCCTCAAACTGAATGTGGAATACGAGTTCTAGGAGAGACGGGCGTACGAGCGAAGCCGTCGCAATGATGAAGAGAATCCTGCTCTACGTCCCGATCGTGCTGAGCCTCGTTATCCTGGCTGCACATTTCCTGCGTTACGGCAACGCTTTCGGAGTTGCCGGGGTGGTTGTCCTGGTCGTCCTGTTATGGGTGCGCCGGCCATTTGCGGCACGGGCCCTGCAGTTGGCACTGATCCTTGGTGCGGCGGAATGGGGCTACACGCTTTATCGGCTCGCGCAATTCCGCGCCGCCATGGATCTTCCGGCGACGCGCATGGTGATTATCCTCGGTGCCGTCGTCGCACTGACCTTCTGTTCCGCCCTGCTGTTCGAGACGGCCGAGCTTCGAAAGGCGTACCGGTTGGAGCGCTGACCGGTCGTAACAATTTGTCACAGCGTTGTGTTTTCGCGGCCTTTCTTCTGCGCGGGATGCTGCCAACGCCTATAATCACCGGCCCGATGGGAGAAACGATGACACGCTTTCTGACAAAACCTGTTCTGGCCGTGGCCGCGACGCTGCTGATCCTCAGCGCATGTTCCGAGGCACCAGAGCCGCAGAGGCGAATGGTCGACCGGGCCGTTCCGGTGATCGTCGAGCCACTGCGCTTCGAGGCTGCGCGCACCCGCGTCGAAGCCGTCGGCACGTCGCGTGCCGTACTGTCCGCCGAGATTCACCCGGCGGTATCCGGTGAGGTCGTCGCGGTGAACTTCGAGCCAGGCCAGTTCGTGCACAAAGGCGATGTGCTCGTCGAACTCGACAGCCGCGAGGAACAGCTCGCCGTGGACCTCGGCAAGGTCCGGCTTGCGGACGCCGAGCGACTCTATGAGCGCTATTCCCGTTCGGCCGACAGCGGGGCCGTGCTGCCCACGACCATGGATGCCGCGGAAACAGCGGTAGAGACGGCGCGACTCGAGCTCGAACAGGCCAGGATCGCACTGGCCTATCGAACCATCGAAGCAGTGTTTGACGGCCATGTCGGTGCCACCGAGGTCGACCCGGGTGATCGCGTCAATCCCGACACGCTGATCACGACGCTCGATGACCGCAGCTCGTTGCTGGTCAGTTTCGAGGTGCCCGAAGCCTTTATCGGTGAAATGCAGGAAGGCGAGACCATCCAGCTTGAGACGTGGAGCACGGCCATGCCCGTCGTCGAAGGCGAGGTCGTCGACATCGGCAGCCGCATCGATCCGCGCAATCGAACCTTTGTGACGCGCGCGCGGGTCGACAACAACGATGACCGGCTGCGGCCGGGTATGAGCTTTCGCGTTACGGCCGACGTCGAGGGCGAGCGCTATGCGGTCGTCTCCGAGACAGCCGTTCTGTGGGGCGCGGACGGCGCGTACCTCTGGTCCGTTGTCGACGGCATTGCGACGCGCGTGCCGGTGAAAGTTATCCAGCGTCGCGAGGGCAGGGTCCTCGTCGACGGGGATCTCGACGCCAGCGATATCATCGTCGTTGAAGGAACCCAGAACATGCGCAATGGCGTGTCGGTCGACTATGTTGAGGATCGTGCCGCCAGGGCCCGCACCGCGCTGAAGCCGGCCGCCGGCGCGGGCACCACCTATTCCGAGCAGTCCTGAGCGTCTCCGCCGCATGACAACGGACGATACGCAGCGTAATGATCTGCCCAGCCTGAGCATCCGCCGCCCGGTGCTGGTGCTCGTGCTGAACCTGCTGATCATCCTCGCGGGTCTCGCCGCATTGCTGGCCGTCGAGGTGCGTGAGTTGCCCGACGTCGATCGACCGGTGATTACGGTGCGTGTCGACTTCCCGGGCGCCTCGCCAGAGACCATGGATGCGGAAGTGATCTCATTGCTCGAGGGCGCGGTCGCCCGGGTGTCGGGAATCGAGGAGATTCGCTCCGGCTCGGAGGAGAACAACGGCCGGATACACGTAGAGTTCAAGCCCGGCGTCGATATCGACAGCGTGGCCGCCGATGTCCGTGAAGCCATCAGCCGCGTGACCCGCCAGCTGCCGGACCGGGTCGAGCAGGTCGTCGTCGTCAAAGCCGATGACGATGCGCAGGCGGTCGTAAGTCTCGCGGTGCTGAGCAACACGCTGACCGAGGAGAACCTCACGCGCGTCGTGGAGAAAGACATCGTGCCGATGCTGATCTCCATCGACGGCGTCGCCGATGTCCAGTTGTCCGGCAATCGCCAGCGCGTCCTGCGCGTCGCGATGGATCCGCTGCGCCTGACGAGCTACGGACTCTCGGTCGGCGACGTGGCGGCTGCCCTGCGGCAAGCGCCCTTCGATGTGCCTGCCGGTAGTTTCCGTTCGGCCGAACAGCAGCTGATCGTGCGCGCCGATGCGACGGCGGTCGATGCACAGCAGGTCGCCGACATCGTTATCCGGGACTCGGTACAGGTCGGCGACGTCGCCAATGTCTACTTCGCTCCGGAAGATGCCGAGTCGCTGTCGCGACTCAACGGTCAACCCGTGCTCGGTCTCAATGTGCTACGGCAGGCGAACTCGAATACGATCGAGATATCCGACGGCATCATGACGGTTGTCGACCGGATCAACGAGCGTTTCGACGACCTCGACGTCGTCGTCACCGAGGACCAGGCCCTGTTCATTCGCAGCTCGGTGCAACAGGTCCTCATCACGCTGGGCTTTTCGATGCTCATCGTCGTCTCGACCATCTGGCTGTTCCTCGGCAGCCTCAGGGCGACGCTGGTGCCGGGCGTTGCGATACCGGTCTCGCTGATCGGCGTTGTTGCGGCTATCTGGCTGTTCGGTTTTTCGATCAACATTCTGACCTTGCTGGCGCTCGTGCTCGCGACCGGACTCGTCGTCGACGACGCCATCGTCGTGCTGGAGAATATTCAGCATCAGCATGCCGCCGGCATGCGCTCACGTGCCGCGGCGGTCATCGGCACGCGGCAGGTTTTCTTTGCAGTCGTCGCGACGACCGCTGTGCTGGTCTCGGTCTTCGTTCCGATTTCCTTCATCGGTGGCACCACCGGAATGCTGTTCCGCGAGTTCGGGATTGTGCTCGCGAGCGCGGTCATCATCTCGAGTTTCGTCGCGCTGTCCCTGGTTCCCGCGGCCGCTGCGCGCCTCGTCAGCGGCAGCGACAGAAACCATTTGCCGGGGCGCGTTGCTGCGCTCGGCAATTCCATCGTCGGCGGCTACAAGCGATCGTTGCACGTCGTGCTCGATCACCCCTGGGTGGCCCTCGTGGCGAGCCTGGCGTTCGCGGTAGGTGCCGGCTTTGTCTACCAGGCGCTCGACAAGGAGCTGGTTCCCTCCGAGGATCGCGGCACGCTGCGGATCCTGGCGACGGGGCCCGACGGCGTCGGTATCACCTACATGGACCGGCAGACCGAAAAAATCGAGGACCTGCTGCAACCGCTCCTCGAGAGCGGCGAAGCGCAGGCGGTTTACACGGTCGTCGGTACGTGGGATCCGAACCGCAGCCTGGTCACGCTTCCCCTTGCCGACTGGAGCGAGCGCGAGCGCAGCCAGCAGGAAATACAGGAAGAGTTGCGCGAGAAGCTCGAAGCGATCCCAGGGTCACGCGTCGGTATCTGGGGCGGCAACAGCCTCAACCTGCGGACCTGGGGTGGGGGTCTGCGCGTCGGCTTGCTCGGCAACGATTACGATGAAATCTTCGCGGCAGCGAAAGATTTTACGGCGGCGATCGAGGAGCGGCTGCCCGAGCTGTCGCGGCCCCGCATTCAATTCGATCCGACCCAGCCGCAGTTATCGGTTGTCATCGACCGCCGCCGGGCCGCGGACCTTGGCGTCGATTTCCAGGGCCTTGCGGCGACCCTGCGCGTCATGATCGATGGCGATGAACTCATCGACCTGAACATCGACGACGAGGCCGTGCCTATCCTGCTCGAGTCCGCGAGCGGTGATATCAATGATCCGTCAGATCTCGTCAACCTGTTCGTCCGGACCGAGAGCGGCGGGCTCGTGCCGCTGTCGAGCGTGGTAACCATCGAGGAGGAGGGGGTCGCGACCGAGCTGGGTCGTCGCGCCCAGCGCCGTGCCATTGATATCGATATCGAACGGTCCGATTCGTATCCACTGCAGAGTGCCGTCGACGATCTGTATGCGCTCGGCGACGAGGTGCTGCCTGAAAATGTCTCGCTAATCATGCTGGGCGATGCAGCCCAGCTCGAGGAATCGTCGAAGAGCGTGGCCATCACGTACGTCATCGCCCTTGCGGTCATCTTTCTCGTGCTGTGCGCGCAGTTCGAAGGCTTCACGAGTGCGCTCGTCGTAACGCTGATCGTGCCGTTCGGCGTTGCGGCCGCGATCTTTGCGCTGATGCTGACCGGCACATCGCTCAATCTCTACTCACAGATCGGCCTGGTTCTGCTGATCGGCCTGATGGCAAAAAACAGCGTGCTGGTCGTCGAGTTTGCCGACCAGCTGCGCGACCGTGGCCTCGAGGTGCGCGAAGCGATCGAACGCGGTGCCGGACGGCGCTTCCGTCCCGTCATGATGACGATGGTCTCGACGATCCTCGGTGCATTGCCGTTGATTCTCAGCACCGGGGCCGGTGCCGAGGCACGTTCGTCGATCGGCTGGGTCGTTTTCGGAGGACTTGCCCTCGCGGCCGCGTTTACGCTCTACCTTACGCCCGCGCTGTACATGCTGCTGGCGCCGTTCTCGAAGGCACGCGCGGCCGAAACGAGTCGGCTAAGCGACGAGCTCGATCACGCGGTCGATCTCCAGGACGGCCAGCCGGCGGGACACTAGCCGCGGCCGCGCGTGCGCGTCTTGCCGTGGCGCGCATTCTTCTCGATAAACCCGATAATCATCCCGGCGACGTCCTTGTCGGTTGCTTTCTCGATGCCCTCGAGCCCCGGGCTGGAGTTCACTTCCATGACGACCGGGCCGTGATTGGACCGCAGCAGGTCGACGCCCGCCACGTTGAGGCCCATCGCGCGGGCCGAGCGAACCGCCGTCAGGCGCTCCTCGGGTGAGATCTTGACCAGCGAGGCCGTGCCGCCGCGATGCAGGTTGGAACGGAATTCGCCTTCTTTCGCCTTGCGCTGAATGGCGGCAACGACCTTGTCCCCGATGACGAAGCAACGCAGATCGGCGCCGCCGGCTTCCGCGATGAACTCCTGCACCATGAAGTTGGCTTTCAGGCCCCGGAACGCCTCGATGACG
>JARRMH010000036.1:0-11287 GCA_037386205.1 Woeseiaceae bacterium
CCAACCAGCAGGCCGACGTTGTAATCGACTTCGAGGAAACGCGAGAACGCAACGCCAATGCCTTTCATCTGGCCGATGACGTACGTCACCGAGGCGACGATCAGGCAGATGACGGCGACGATGCGCGCGGTTTTCGAGTAATAACGGTCGCCGATGAACTCGGGCACCGTGAACTTGCCGAATTTGCGCAGGTAAGGTGCCAGCAGCATGGCGAGCAGCACGTAGCCGCCGGTCCAGCCCATCAGGAACACCGAGCCGCCGTAGCCCATGAAGGCGATCAGGCCGGCCATCGAAATAAACGAAGCCGCAGACATCCAGTCGGCTGCCGTGGCCATGCCGTTGGCAATCGGGTTGACCCCGGTGCCGGCAACGTAAAAGTCACTCGTCGTTGAGGCGCGCGCCCAGATGGCGATGCCAATATAGAGTGCAAACGTGAGGCCGACGACGAGATAGGTCATTGCTTGTAGTGACATGATCAGCTCCTAGTCGTCGTCTTCATGGACGTCATGCTCGCGGTCGAGCTTGGTCATTCGTTTGGCGTAGAAGAAGATCAGCGCTACGAATACGTAAATCGAACCCTGTTGTGCGAACCAAAAACCGAGTTTGTAGCCACCCAGACGGATGTTGTTGAGCGGCTCGACCAGGATGATTCCGAACAGGTACGAAACGATGAACCAGATAGCCAGGCACAATGCCATGAGTCGCAGGTTCGCCTTCCAGTAACTGGATCTGTCAGTCATGTCTTCCCCCTTATTATTCGGGTGGTATTTTCCTGTATGCGCCGCCGAATCTAGCAGAGGCCCCCGGTCGCGGGCATTCGACGATAGTAGTAGACTGGCGCGAAAGGGAGGAATAGGGGGGTGCACCGGTGATCAACTGGTGGGTACTGCTGGTCCTGTCGCTTGCTTACGTGACGGTGCTGTTCGCTATCGCGTACTGGGGCGACCTCGCCGATGCCGGCCGGATTTCGCGTCTCGGCCGATCAATCGTGTACAGCCTTACGTTGGCTGTGTATTGCACATCGTGGACGTTCTTCGGCGCCGTTGGCACGGCAACGGAGAACGGTTGGGGTTTCCTGCCAATTTATCTCGGCCCCATGCTCGTCATCCTGCTTGGCTGGCCCCTGATCAATCGAATCGTCGAAATCAGCAAGCGCCAGAATCTGACCTCCATCGCCGACTTCATCGCAGCGCGCTACGGCAAGGCACAAAGTCTCGCCGCACTCGTTGCCGTGATCGCGACCATCGGCTCCGTGCCCTACATCGCGCTGCAACTGAAGGCAATCGTCAGCGGCTTCGGCATCATCTCCAATTACTCCGAAACCGGCGGCGCCGGTTACGACACGGCGCTGGTGGTTGCCACGGCGCTCGCCGTGTTCGCGATCCTGTTCGGTACCCGCAAGATCGACGTCACTGAGCATCACGACGGCATGATGATTGCGATCGCGTTCGAATCGATGGTCAAGCTGCTGGCGTTCGTTGCCGTCGGGGTTTTCGCGCTGTTCCTTCTGCGCAACCCGGGAGGCTCCGAAATGGTGGTCTCTCCGCGAGAAGGTGTCTTTCGCCTCGATCGCATGCCGGATGCGTTCCTGACCCAGCTGATTCTTGCGAGCGCGGCCATCTTTTGCCTGCCCCGCCAGTTTCACGTCGCCATCGTGGAGGCACACAAGGACGCCAACATCCACATGGCACGCTGGGCCTTTCCGCTCTACCTGCTCGTATTCACCGTGTTTATCGTGCCCATCGCGCTGGCCGGCATGAAGCTGTTGCCGCCCGGCGCCTTCGACGGGGATGCGTTTGTCCTGGCGCTGCCGATGCAGGGCGGGCAGAATCTCCTCACGATACTCGCGTTCCTGGGCGGTTTTTCGGCTGCCACGAGCATGGTCATCGTCGCGTGCGTCGCCTTGTCCACGATGGTCAGCAACGAACTCGTCATGCCCGCCCTGTTGCGGATCAAGGCGCTCGGCCTGTCGGAACGCACGGACTATTCTCAGTTGCTGCTTGCTATTCGTCGCGGTGCAATCATCGGCATCACGGTCCTGGGGTATTTCTATTATCTCGTAATGGATGAATCCGCCGCGCTCGCCAGCATCGGACTGCTGTCGTTCGCCGCGGCCGCACAGTTCATGCCACTGATCGTGCTGGGGCTCTACTGGCGTCGCGCGACACGGGTCGGCGCCATCGCCGGCCTGTTGGTGGGCTTTACGTTATGGGCGTACACGCTGTTCCTGCCGACGCTGGCACGGTCGGGTCTGTTCAGTGCGGATTTCATCGATTACGGACTGTTCGGTTTCGCCTGGCTACGGCCCGAGGCACTTTTGTTTGATATCGAGGCCAACACACTGACGCATGGCGTGGCCTGGTCACTCTGCGCCAATGTCATCGTGTTCGTCGTCGTCTCGCAGCTGACCCGTCAGTCGATGATCGAGAAGATCCAGGCGCGCGCGTTCTCGAGTCCGATCGGCAGCGGGCGCCAGATACCGTCCGCGGCGACCGGTTCGGAACTCACCAACGCCGATTTGCGCGCACTCGCGGATCGCTTCCTCGGCGAGGAGCACGCGCAGCGTTCGTTCCAGGACTTTGCCGAACAGGAAGGCCTCGACCTGGCCCCGTCACTGAAGGCCGACCGGCGCCTGTTGCAGTACACGGAGCGCCTCATGGCAGGCGCGATCGGCGCGGCGTCAGCACGCGTCGTGATCTCGTCGGCCCTGCGCAGGACCGGCATGGGCATCGGCGATGTCGTGTTGCTGCTGGACGAAACTTCGCATGCCGTGCGCTTCAATCGCCAACTGACCGAAGCGACCCTGGAGAATATCTCCCAGGGCGTCAGCGTCGCCGATGCCGACCTGCGCCTGATCGGGTGGAACAGTCGCTACCTCGAATTAATGGACTATCCCGAGGGGATGGTCCACGTCGGTGAGTCGATCGAGGAACTGATGCGCTACAACGCCAAGCTCGGCCGGTTCGGTAATGGCGATGTCGAACAGGAAGTGACCAAGCGGCTGAACCACTTGCGCGAAGGGACGGCCTATCGCTACGAAAGCACGTTCCTCGATGGCAAGGTCATTGAAATCCGCGGACAGCCAATGCCCGACGGTGGGTTCGTCACCACCTACACGGATATTACCGAGTTCAAGAATGCCGAGGCCGCGCTCGTCGACGCCAAGGTGTTGCTCGAACACCGCGTTGCCGATCGTACCGCCGAGCTGGAACGCACGATGGCCGCGCTGCGCGAAGCCAAGGCAGAAGCCGAGGATGCCAACGTATCCAAAACCCGATTCCTCGCGGCTGCAGCTCACGATCTGTTGCAGCCGCTCAACGCGGCAAAACTCTTTGCCGCCCTGCTCGGCGAGCACCGGGCGGAGATGACCGAGGAGCAGGGCAAGCTCGTTGCGCGGGTCGAGAGCGGTTTGCTCGGTGTCGAGGATCTGCTCAGTGCCCTGCTCGACATATCGCGCCTCGATACGGCAGCACCGGAGCCGAAAAAAGAGAACCTGCGCGTCGCCGAATTATTCGACGCGCTCGAAACACAGTTCAGCGAAACGTTCGCCGAACAGGGACTGGGTCTGCGGTTTGCTAAGACGAATCTCGCGGTGCATTCGGACCCGTCCCTGTTGCGGCGCATTCTGCAGAACTTCATCAGCAACGCGCGTCGCTACACACGCAAGGGCGGCGTTCTCGTCGGCTGCAGGCGTCGCGGCGGCAACGTTGCCATCCAGGTCATCGATACCGGGGTCGGCATCGCCGCGAGCGATCAGAAGTCCGTGTTCCAGGAGTTCCATCGCCTGTCGGACGGGGCAGAGCAGACCAAGCGCGGTCTCGGGCTTGGCCTGGCCATCGTGGACCGGGTTGCGAGGCTGCTCGATCACGAAATTCTGCTGCGTTCGGAGCTCGGCTCGGGCAGCTGCTTCGAAGTTGTGGTGCCCCGCGCCAGCATGGAAGAGGCAAGACGGGCGGTGCGGCCGCCTCCCGAGCGGCGCGGCATGTCCGCTATCGACGGTCAGGCCATTCTCTGCATCGACAACGAAACCGAAATCCTCGACGGAATGCAGGGTCTGCTTGCCAAATGGGGCGCGACGCCGATTACGGCGGCCAACCTCGAGCAAGCGCAGGCTCTGAGCGACAAGGTCTACGCGGAACAGGGCAGGTGGCCTGACCTGTTACTCGTCGATTACCACCTGAAAGATAACGTTACGGGGCTGAAGGTCATACGCGACCTGCGCAAACGAGCCGGGCGCGAGATCCCGGCCGTCATCTTGACTGCCGACCACTCGGATGCTGTCGCCGAATGCGTCAGCAATGCGGGTGTCACGTTGCTCCGCAAGCCGGTCAAACCGGCCGCGCTACGCGCCCTGATCAGCCGAATCCTCGGGAGACCGGCTGCCGCCTGATTCCTGCTCGAAAAATGACGGCGCGTTGATGTGGAGTCGCTCGAGTGCAAGCACCGCCTGGGTGCGGTTGTGCACCCCCATCTTGCGCAGGACCGCCGTAACGTGTGCCTTGATCGTCGCCTCGGAAACCCCGAGCTGAAACGCGATCTGCTTGTTGAGCAACCCTTCGCCGAGCATCATCAATACGCGGAACTGATGCGGCGTCAGCGAACTCAGTGCCGCCGCAATCCTGGCCTCCTCGCTGTCGAGTCCACCTTCGTGCAGGTCGATCCCGGCGGGTACCCACACTTCGCCGTCAAGCACCGCTTTGATGCCGCCTTCCAATGTCGCTATCGGCGATGATTTCGGAATGAATCCGCTCGCACCGTGCTGGATCGAACGGCGGATGACGGCGGGGTCGTCGGTCGCCGACACGATGACGGTCGGCAGGGATTCGTGATTACTGCGAATGTACGCGAGCGCCGAGAAACCGCTGACGCCCGGCATGTTGAGGTCGAGGAAGAGCAAATCCGCTTGCGGATTCTCCTCGACCACGTCCTGCAGCGTATCGAGACTGTCTGCCTCGACGATGCGCGCATCCGCAACGCAATTGCGGATCGCGTGAATCAGCGCTTCGCGAAACAGCGGGTGGTCGTCAGCGACGATAAATGAACTCGTTGGTGCCAGCGTGTTCCCCTGCGCATCAATTCATGCGGTTCTCAGTCAGGTTTTCGACGACCGGCGGGGCGGCCGGTGTCGATGTATTACCAAGGTTACCGTAATCGGCCTCGGCAATCTTCCTCAGAATGCGCCGCATGATCCTGCCCGAGCGCGTTTTGGGCAGCGCAGGCGCCCATTGCAGCCGGTCCGCGCTTGCGATCGGGCCGGTTTCCTTCGTCATGGGCTCTCGCCGGTCAAACAGGCACAGAAAAACCCGGATCCGAATCCGCGCCCCATTTTGAATCCGCCGTTCGCCCGCGGCATTAGACCTTCGTATAGCGCGGGGCCGTATTCGACTATTGGCTAATGGCAAGGCCGTGTCGGCTGGAAGAATATCCGGTCTGATCATCGAGAGAATTCCATCTGGGGGAACATCATGAAGATCGACAAGACCTTTAGCAGCGTAGTTGCGGGTTCCGCATTTGCGCTACTCGCCGTATCGGGCGGCGCGTGGGCCGACAATCACGAGGCGACAACGACCTACAAGTTCGGTGGTTACGCGAAATTCGATGCGATGTTCAGCGACTACAGCGATGGCACGCCCGACGGCAACAGCCTGATGCGCCAGTTCTATTATGCGCCGCAGATCCCGGTCGGTGACGGCTCCGGCGACGCCGACTCTACGGTCGACTTCCAGGCCCGGGAATCCCGCCTGAATTTCCGTGTCGATCACAAGACAGCGGGCGGCAGCAGCGTCACGGCTTTCGTCGAGATGGACTTTTTCACGCACAGCGACGGCAACGAGGTTGTATCGAACTCGTACAGCCCGCGCCTGCGCCATGCGTTCCTCAAGTACGACAACTGGACCTTCGGCCAGACCTGGTCGACGTTCCAGGACGTGGGTGCGCTGCCCGAGGCACTCGATTTCGTTGGTCCCGCAGAGTCCACGACATTCATTCGCCAGGCGATGATTCGTTACACGACCGGCGGGCTCGAACTGGCGGTCGAAAACCCGCAGACATTCGTCACCGGCGGCGCCCGGGATTTCTCGACCGTGCCGGACCTGATCGCGCGGTATACGTTCAGCATGGACGGCGGCAGCTACGTCAAGGTCGCCGGTCTGATGCGCAGCATCAAGGTCGGGCCCGACGGTTCCGGCAACCAGGCTGACGAGACCGGGTACGGCATCAGCGCCTCGACCAAGATCGTGTTCGGCGGCGGCAGCGACATTCGCGCCATGGTCACGTACGGTGACGGCGTCGGCCGCTACATCGGCCTGGGTTTCGTCCCTGATGGCTACATCGACAACGTGTCCGGCGACATTCAGACCGCCGAGGCGCTTGCCTGGTTCGTCGCGTTGCGTGTTCCCTGGAGCGACCGCTGGCGCTCGAACATCATGTACGGCTCGACGTCCATCGATTACGACGACAATGTGCAGGCAGCCACCCTCAACGATACGGGCTCGAGCATCCACGTGAACCTGATCCACAACGTGTTGCCCAAGCTTGATATCGGCGCGGAGATCATCTGGGGCGAGAAGGAACTTGTCAACGGCACGGATGGTGACTTTACGCGCCTGCAACTGTCGGCCAAGTACGCTTTCTAGAGCGCGAGTACCAACGGCACGATGTGACTGGCGGCGCCCGCAAGGGGGCCGCCAGTTTTATGTTGCGCAGGCGCGTGTCAAAATCCTCGCATGACTGAAATCCCGGACATTGCGCAATTCCTCAAGGGGCTCCCGGGCTTCGATCACCTCGATGATGCAGCGATTACCACCTGCGCGAAAAGCATCGATATTGCCTACTACCGGCAGGGCGACGATATCCTGACGATCGGCACGGATAACCAAAGCCTCCATATCATTCGCAGCGGCGCCGTCGAACTGCTCAACGAAAACGACGAGTTGGTGACCCGATTGGCAGAAGGCGAGTGCTTCGGGTTTCCTTCCCTGATGCGCAACACACCGGCGCGCAATCATTCGGTTGCGCTGGAGGACTCCCTCATTTACCACCTCGAGGGAGCCGCGTTTGCGCGGGCGCGGCGCGCGAGCCCCGGGTTCGATACCTGTTTCATCCGGGCGCTCTCCGATCGGCTGACCATGCTGCCGCCGCCGCCGACGTTCCGCGGTGCCGCAGGCCAGACGGTCCGCAGCCTCGTCAAGAGAGGGCCGGTCAGCATCGGCCCCGGGGCGACGGTCCGGCAGGCGGCGGAGAAGATGGTAGCCGAGCGAGTGTCGGCAATGCTCGTCAGCGACGGTGAAGGCGTGCAGGGCATCCTGACCGACCGTGACATTCGCGCCCGGGTCGTCGCAGCCGGCTTGTCGGGCGATTATCCGGTTACGGAGATCATGTCCCGGGATCCCATTTCAATCGATGGCGACGCCAACGCCTACGAGGCGGCGATGGTAATGATGCAGCAGAACATCCATCACCTTCCGATCACGGCCGAGGGCGAACTGATTGGCATGGTTTCGCGAAGCGATTTCATGCGGCTCGAGACCGAGCATCCGTTGTATCTCGTCAGCGATATCGCCAAACAGACGACGGTCGAAGGTATCGTCGAACTCTCAAAGAGGATACCGGCGCTGATCATCGGGCAGATCGAGTCGGAGGCGAACGGCGAGCAGCTGGGCAAGTTCATCACGACCATCACCGACGCCGTGACGCGACAGTGCCTGCGCATCGCCGAGGGCCAGCTCGGGCCACCGCCCTGCGACTATGCCTGGGTCGCCCTCGGCTCCCAGGGGCGTCTCGAGCAGTCGGCCAAGAGCGACCAGGACAATGCCCTGTTGCTGTCCGACGAGACCGTGGACGCGAACGACGAGTACTTCGCGGCAATGGCAAAAATCGTCAACGACGGGCTCAACGACTGCGGTTACGTTTACTGCCCGGGCGAGGTGATGGCAGTCAACCCGAAGTGGCGGCAGCCGCTCCGTGTATGGAAGGGCTACTTCCATCGCTGGATCACGGTTCCCGAGCAGAAGGCGCTGATGCATGCCAACATCTTCTTCGACCTGCGCTGCGTTGCCGGGAACCAGAAACTCGTCGACGACCTCAAGGAGAGCGTGCGGGACGACGCCCGCAATAACGAGCTGTTTCTCTCGTTAATGGCCAAGAACGCCATGAACTTCCAGCCGCCGCTGGGCTTCTTCCGGCAGTTCGTCCTCGAGCGTTCCGGCGAACACAAGAATACGCTGGATTTGAAGCGGCATGGCATCATGCCAATCGTGGAGATCGCGCGCATCCGCTCGCTTGCGGCCGGCGAACTGCGCATCAGCACTCGCAACCGTCTGCGTGCGGCGGCGAGTGCGGGCGAGATTACCGAGACCGACGCCGCCAATCTCATTGACGCACTCGACTTTATCGAACAGCTGCGCATCGAACACCAGGCCCGGCAGCTGCAGGCCGGGGAAGCGCCCGACAATTACCTGGCGCCGAACGAACTGTCGCCGCTCGTCCGCCAGAATCTGAAATCCGCGTTTTCCCAGGTGAGGGTCAGCCAGGCCGCATTGCTCAATCGTTTTCACCTGGCATGAAGTACCGCTGGCTACGCGCCCGGCGCTGGTACCTGGGGCACAAAGGAATCGCCGAGCCGATGGGTTCGCTGCTGGCGAGCCCGCTGCCCGGACGGAGCGCGCCTTTCGAGGACGTCGAGATCGTTGCGCTCGATATCGAAACCACGGGTCTGGATGCAGCCAGTGCCGACATGCTCAGCGTCGGCTGGGTCCTGCTCAGGGGCGGCAGGGTCGATCTGAGTACGGCGAGGTCTCTCATCGTACGCCCGAGTCACGGGGTCGGAGCGAGTGCGTCCGTCCACGGACTTACCGATACCGTCGTCGAGTCGGGGCGCGACTGGCAAAACGTACTGGACGAAATCGTCGAGGTTCTCTCGGGACGCATTCTGCTGGTGCATCACGCCGGACTCGACAAGGCATTGCTCGATCGCATGTGCCTGCGCCGGTTCAATACGCGCCTGCATGTACCGGTTTCGGACACGCTCGATCTCGAACTGAAAATCAGGCAGCGCAAGCATCACCTGGAAGAGGGATCGTCATTGCGCCTGTCGGCGCTGCGCAAGGCTTACGGTTTGCCGCGCTACTCGGCGCACGACTGCCTGATCGATGCCATCGCGACGGCGGAGTTGCTCATCGCCATGGTGGCCCATGGCAACAAGGTCAGCCTCGGCGATGTGCTGACCTAGGCCAGTTCGACCGCCGAAACCAGGATGCCGTCCTCGTCACAATACACCCACTCCCCCGGGCGGAAGCAGGTGCCGCCGAACTCCACCGGCTCGTCGACGGAGCCGGCACCGGTCTTGCTGCTCTTCGCCGGATTGACACCGAGCGCTTTGACGCCGAAGTCGATCCGGGCGAGTTCGGCGGAGTCACGCACGGCGCCAAGAATCACGCAGCCGGCCCAGCCGTTGCGCGCGCCTTTCGCGGCGATCAGGTCGCCCATCAGTGCGCTCTCGGTCGAGCCGCCGCCGTCGACGACCACGACGGCGTCATTGCCAGGCTCATCGAGCAGGCTGCGCAGCAGTTGATTGTCCCGCAGGCACTTGACGGTCCGGATCGGGCCCGCGAAGCGGCGCTTGCCGCCAAAATCGCGGAACTGGATCGAGCAGGTCTGTACCGCTTCTTCGTGGTCGTCGAAAAGGTCCGTGGTTGCGCGGCTCATGCGACGGCCTGCCCGGTGGTTGCGCGCGGCAGGTACCGTACCAGCATTGCGAACTCGTCGAGTGAGGCGGCGTCCACGCCCCCCGGCAGGGGAATCCGCACGACGTGGCCCGAGCCCGGTGCCGCGTCGGTTGGCTGCCCCTCCTTGTCGAGCAGCACGTCGAGGGCAAACGTCCTGTTCCCCGACGGCGTGACGAGTTCGAGAAGGTCGCCGCGTTCGAAGCGGTTCTTGACCGCGATCGTGACGAAGGCATCGTCCGCATCGGCAATTTCGCCGACCAGCTGCTGACGATCGGAGGTCGATACGCCACGCTCGTAATTCTGGTACTCCTTTGGCGGGTGGCGGCGGTAGAAGCCCTCCGTGTAACCGCGATTGGCGAGGCCCTCGAGTTCGTCCATCATCGCCATATCGAAGTCGCGACCCGCGACGGCGTCGTCGATCGCGCGGCTGTATACCTGCGCCGTCCGCGCCGTGTAGTACGCCGACTTGGTACGGCCCTCGATCTTGAGCGAGTCGATGCCCATCGCCGTCAGCTCCCTGACGTGCTGGACGGCACGCAGGTCACGCGAGTTCATGATGTAGGTGCCGTGCTCGTCCTCGTAGGCCGGCATGAGTTCGCCGGGACGGGTCTCCTCTTCGAGCAGCGCCGCCGGCTGTTCGGCAGGCCGCACCTCGACGGGCACCACGTCACCGGTACTCGTCTCGCGTGCTTCGTAGGCATTGTACTTCCAGCGGCAGGTGTTCGTGCACGCACCCTGATTGGAATCGCGATGTGAAAGGTAACCGGACAGCAGGCAGCGGCCCGAGTAGGCGATGCACAGGGCGCCGTGTACAAAGACTTCGAGTTCCATGTCCGGGCACTGTTCCCGGATTTCGCCGACTTCCTTCAGCGACAGTTCGCGGGACAGGATGATGCGCGCCAGTCCGACCGACTGCCAGAACTTTACGGCCGCGTAATTGACGACATTCGACTGCACCGACAGGTGGATCGGCATGTCGGGAAAGCGCTCGCGCACCATCATGATCAGTCCGGGGTCCGACATGATCAGCGCATCCGGGCCCATGTCGATGATTGGTTCGAGGTCGCGGATATAGTTCTTCAGCTTGTTGTTGTGCGGCGCGATGTTGCTCGCGAGAAAGAAGCGCTTGCCGGCGGCGTGGGCTTCCTCGATCCCCCGGCCCAGGACGTCCTCCTTGCTGAATTCGTTGTTGCGCACGCGCAGGCTGTAACGCGGTTGTCCCGCGTACACGGCGTCCGCGCCGTACGCAAACGCGTGTCGCATATTCTTGAGCGTGCCGGCAGGTGACAGCAGTTCGGGCCGTTTCATCTGTTTGTCCATGGTCGGAAACCCGCAATTATATCGTCCTGATAGCCGGTTTCACGGATTCCGGTACAGCCGCGAACCGACCGGTGACCGGGAAATGGTCGTCAAGTATGGCGGCGACGCGATGGGGCTCGCTGCCCAGATGCCGCCCCACGAGAGTGCACTGAGCGATGACGAGGTCGCCGATGTCATCGCCTACGTGAAATCGATGGTGGACACGCGTGCCTATCCGCCGGGTGAGATGAACCTGTTCCTGC
>JARRMH010000037.1:0-16194 GCA_037386205.1 Woeseiaceae bacterium
CGTCGATGTCGTCGCCGACGGCATCGACGATTTCGCTCAGTTGATCGAACGGCGCCCGTGAGCCGTCGAGCTGGCGGCCGCCATGGTTGGAGACCATGATCGCGGTGGCCCCGATGTCGACCGCACGGCGCGCGTCCTCGACGGACATGATGCCCTTGAGGCAGAACTCCCCGCCCCATTGCCGCCGCACGGCCTCGGCGGCCGCCCAGTCCATCGACTGATCGAGCATCGTCGAAAAATACTCGGAGATCGAGATGCTGAGGTTGCTGCCCGCGGCAACGTAATCCTTGAGATTCGACAACTCGAACCTGTCCCTGAAGAGGTCATTGAGGGTCCCGCGCGGATGCACGGCAAAGCTCAGGACGCTGCGCGGCGTGAGCCGCGGAGGCGACGTGAAGCCGGTTACGAGGTCGCGCTCGCGGTTGCCGCCGACGATCGTATCGACGGTGAGCGCAATGGCATCGAAGTCCGCGTCCTTGCAGCGCTCGATCATACTGTTCGTCAGGCCCTTGTCCTTGTGGTAGTACAGCTGGAACATCTTCGGTGCATCCACCGTCGCACTGATGTGCTCGATACTGGCCGTCGCGAGGGACGAAATGCCAAACCACGTGTTGCAGGCCGCCGCTGCGGCGCCGACCGCATTCTCGCCATCGTGGTGAAACAGCCGCTGCAGCGCCGTCGGGGAAAGCAACAGCGGCAGGTCGATCTTCCTGCCCATAACCGTTGTCGACAGATCGATGTTCTCGACGCCGGCCAGCACGCCGGGCACCAGGTCGCAGTCGTCGAACGCCGCCGTGTTGCGGCGGTAAGTGACCTCATCATCGGCGGCGCCGTCGATGTAGTGGAAAATCGGCCCGGGCAAGCGCTTCCTGGCAAGGCGGCGGAACTGCTCCACGTTGAAGCATTGATCGAGTTTCATGGGCCTGGCCGCACGATATTCGGCACGTGACATCCTCAGCTGCCCCCAAGTATGCCAAAATTCGCGTCTCTGAAACCGTCGACGAAGGAACGTAGCAACAGCATGAGCGGCAGCAACGTATTCTCGGGCTGCATACCCGCGCTGATGACCCCGTGCGACGCGTCCGGTACGCCGGATTTCGATGCGCTGGCACATACCGGCAGCGAACTGATCAAGGCCGGCATGCGCGCGGTCGTCTATTGCGGTTCGATGGGGGACTGGCCCCTCCTCAGCAATGCCAATCGCCAGGCCGGCCTCGCAGCGCTCGTTGCGGCGGGCGTGCCGGTGATCGTCGGAACCGGGGCACAAAACACGCGGCTGGCCGTCGATCTCGCGCGGCATGCTGCGGAGGCGGGCGCCGACGGGCTGATGGTGATCCCGCGTGTCCTGTCGCGCGGCTCCTCGCCCGCAGCCCAGCGCGAGCATTTCGGGGCCGTTCTCGGGGCCGCCCCCGACCTGCCGGCCGTGATCTACAACAGCCCGTACTACGGCTTCGAGACGCGGGCCGACCTGTTCTTCGCGCTGCGCGACGCACACGCCAACCTCGTCGGCTTCAAGGAATTCGGCGGATCCGATTCCCTTACTTACGCTGCCGAGAACATCACGTCGGGCGATGAGGAGCTGTCGCTGATGGTCGGCGTCGACACCCAGGTCGTGCACGGGCTCGTACGGTGCGGGGCGGACGGGGCGATCACCGGCGTCGGCAATGCGCTACCGCGCGAAATCCTGCATCTCGTGAAGCTATGCCAGCGTGCTGCCGCGGGCGACCACGAGGCCTTCCGGCTCGCGCGCGAACTCGACGACGCTCTCGCGGTGCTGTCGCGCTATGATGAGGGACCCGATCTCGTCCTCTATTACAAGCAGTTGATGGTCCTCGAAGGCCATGCCGAGTATGGCTGCCACATCAACCCGACGGATCGACTCAGCGCGGCCCAGTCGGCGCAGCTCGAGAGCCAGTGGCGCCAGTTCCGAGCGTGGTGGGCGAGCTGGCCCGGGACGGCCGCCTGACCACAGAGCAGATGCGTGTCATCGATTCACATACCGAAGGCGAACCGACCCGGGTGATTGTCGACGGTGCGCCGGATCTCGGTCCCGGTTCCATGCAGGAGCGACTGCAGCGATTGCGGAGCGAGCACGACGACCTGCGGCGTACGGTGATCCTCGAGCCACGCGGCTTCGACGCGCTGGTCGGCGCTCTGCTATGCCCGCCGACACGCGACGACTGCGCGGCTGGCGTCCTGTTCTTCAACAACCGTGGCTACCTTGGCATGTGCGGCCATGGCGCCATCGGCGTCGCGGTCACGCTGGCCTGGCTCGATCGCATCGGCCCGGGTCTCGCGAAACTGGAAACACCCGTCGGCGTCGTCGGCGTCACACTCGTCGACCGCAACACGGTGACGGTCGAGAACGTGCCGAGCTTCCGGCATCGCAAGGCGGTCACGGTCGACGTTCCCGCTATTGGCACTGTAATCGGCGACATTGCCTGGGGCGGCAACTGGTTCTTCCTCGTCGGGGATGCGCCCTGCCCACTCGATCTCGGGCATGAGCGCGAACTCACCAACGCGGCGCTCGCGGTGCAGCGCGCGCTGCGCGACCAGGGGATTACCGGGGCCGACGGCAGCGAGATCGATCACATCGAATTCCATGCCGCTCCCCGCACCGGCAATGCGGACAGCCGCAACTTCGTGTTGTGCCCGGGCGGCGCCTACGACCGTTCGCCCTGCGGCACGGGCACGAGCGCCAAGCTGGCCTGCCTCGCAGCCGACGGGCTACTGGCCCCGGATGCCGAATGGGTCCAGGAAAGCGTCATCGGCAGTCGCTTCGCGGCGAGCTACAAATCGAACGAGGATGGCACGATCACGCCGCGCATCACGGGCCGCGCTTTCATCTGTGCGGACACGGCGCTCGTGCAGCAGCCCGGCGACCCGTTTGCCAACGGCATCAGTTGATGACGGCGAGCAGGTCAATCATCGTCGTCGGTGCCGGCCATATCGGGCTGGCCTGTGCACACTACCTGCGGCGCGACGGGCACGAGGTCACCGTCGTCGACCAGGGAACGGTGGGCGGCGCTTGCTCACAGGCCAATTGCGGGTTCCTCGTGCCCGATCACGTATTGCCGCTGACGACACCCGATGCACCGCTGCGCGCACTGCTGTCGCTGTTCCGGCCCCGTGCGGCGTTTCGCGTAAAGCCGCAATTGCGCGCGGACCTGCTGCGCTGGTTGTCGGAATTCGGGCGGCGCTGCACGCGCCGGAAAATGCTGGACGCGGCGCGCGTTCTGCACCCGCTGCTCGAAGCTTCCATTGAAGAGTACGTTACGCTCCTGTCCGACCCGCAGATCGACAGCGGATGGCAGCAGGAGGGCATGTTGTTCGTCTTCGAGTCGGACGAGGCGCTCGGCAGATTCGCTGACACCGACGCAATGCTGACGCGCGAGTTCGGCGTAACGGCCCGTTTCATCGGGGGCAACGACCTCGCTGGGTTCGAACCGGCATTGCGGGACGGTCTGGCCGGCGCCTATTTCTATGACATCGACGGTCATTTGCAGCCCGATCGCCTGAATGCCTCCTGGGCCGCGCTGAGCCGCGATCGGGGGGTCGAGTTCATCGAGCAGTGCCGCGTTGCGAGCATCGACAAATCCGCGGGCAGGATCGCCGGGCTGAACACGTCGCATGGCCGCATGACGGCTGACTGCTACGTGTTTGCAACGGGCGCCTGGTCGCGCCGCTGGAGCGAGGAGCTCGGCTGCAGGATTCCGGTCGAACCCGGCAAAGGCTACTCGGTGACGATGGCGCGCCCGGCGACGATGCCCGGCCACCCGATGCTCATGCCCGAGAAACACATCGGCGTGACGCCCTTCGACGACGGCCTGCGCATCGCGTCGATGATGGAATTCGCGGGCTTCGACGAGAGTATCCCCGACTTCCGTATCCGCCAGCTGCAGGAATCGGCGCAGCCGTACCTCAGGGAATCCGCAGGTCCCGCGATCCGGCAGACCTGGTACGGCTGGCGACCGATGACCTGGGACAGCCTGCCGATCATCGGGCGTGTTCCGGATCGCGACAACGCCCTGGTTGCGACGGGGCACAACATGCTCGGACTGACGCTCGCACCGATCACCGGCCGGATCATTGCCGACCTCGTTGCGGGACGCTCATCGGCATTGCCGGTCGAGGCCCTGTCTCCTGCCCGGTTCGGCTGACGACCGTCGATCTTGGGTTACTGGCACATCGGCCGCAGGCGATGTGATTCACGAACCGCCGCGAGGTAACGATGCTCGTTGCCGTCGCTGAAGTAGTAATACGCGGTGTCGTTCGGCATGACGGCCACGATGATGCCGCCGAACCCCGACAGCACCACGACCCAGGCCGGCTCGTTGCACCCGAGGTAGGACGAAACGTCGAAACTCCGGAAGCCGTTGTTGTAACGGATCGACTCGAGCTCGGCGACCATGCCCGGGTCACCGGGCACACGTTGCTTGATGGCATCGAACAGGCGCCGGTCGAGGACCGCCCTGCCGCCCAGTCGACCGTCGAGCGGCCCGATGAAGCGGGCAAGCCGCGCGATGTCGTCACGCACCAGCGTCAGGCCGAACCCGGCGTACGGCTGCCCGACCTCGTCATAGGTGCGCCGCGTCTCCGCGGCCAGTCGCGACAGGCCGAGCGGCTGCCACAGTTTCTCCACCAGGAGATCCGTAAAGAAATCGGCGTCCGGCCCCTCCCGATTGCGCAGGAAACTCGTCATGGCCACGCCGGCGAGATAGGTATCCCAGGTGTGATAGGTGAGCTGCGTTCCCGGGTCCGCCCGGCGCGGGAAGCGCCTGCATGCTGTGTCGATCTTCTCCCGGTGGTCGCCGAGGAAGAAGTCGCTCGTAATCGCCGCGTCTTCGTCGCCATGCATGTCGGGCGACTCGAAATGTCCGGTCGTCATATCGAGCGCATGCTCGATCGTGACATCCTGCCAACCGTCCGCGCATTCGGGCACCAGGTCGGCAATGTGCGCCGCTGCGGCGCCGGGGTATTCCGCTTCGAGCAGCATCAGCGCAAAACCTGCGACGAACGACTTGGCGGTCGAATACGACGGCAGCGCCAACTCGTCGCAATAGGGATACGGACCGTAAGGCGTGGCGCATGCGCTGACGTAGTGGGTGTCGTCGACCAGCAAGCCGTACACCGTCATGTCGGACGGGGCAATTTCGCTCACCGACCCGAACGCACCGGCATCGATCTCCGGGTACGTCCTGCCGAGCGCCGCTATCGGCTGTGTCGGGATCCTGCTCTCGCGGTTGGCCATGACGGCCGCGATCTCTGCGTCGGCGCCCGGGACCTTGCGCGGCACGTATTCGGCGGCGACCAGCCCGCTCATGTCGAACTGCAGGTAGCGGCAGGTCTGGCTCGTAACCTGGAAGGCGACGCCCGACACCTGGCCGGACTCCCGGAATGCGAACGTCAGCAGGCCGTTGTGGATGCAGTCTTCGCGGCGCTCCTTGAGCGCGAACGGTAACCCGGCCCGGCTCCAGCCCGCGTTGTTCCCATCGTCCCAGACACGCCCGGTCCCGAATACCCACTCCCACCATCGGTGTTCGTTGACGACCGGCCCCGTGGTCATCGGAATCAACAGTTCGCCGTGCTGCACGAACTCGAAATCGAAAGCCGGCAAGGTGTCTACACCGGGCGCTGCGGGCGTAACCAGCCCCAGTTCGTCAAGCAGCAGGAGAAAATGATCCGCTCTTTCCCCGGTCACGAGCCGCAGACGTCCGCTGAACGTATTGGACGGCGGCGCGGCGTCGTGCCCCGGGGCATATTCGGATGACCGCACGGGCCTGACCAGGGCGTCGCCCGACAACAGGAACTCGGTCGTCAGTACCCTGCCCGTGTCCACCTCGGGTGCACAGGCCGGCAGGGCCGCGAGGCACGCGGCAACGAGCAGTAGGCGAACCATCATCGCTTGTCGAGTGTCCGCGCGGGTAACAGCATCGCCACGAGACACAATCCGAGCGCGATGACGGCCACGTTGATCAGCAGGCCGTAATTGTTCTCGCCGACGATCAGGGCAGCGACGGCCGGCCCGGAGGCGAGCCCCATCTTGGATGCGAACCCGCCCAGCGCCGCCATCTGCCCCGTTGTATCGAACTCCGAGCACATGCCGAGCAGGTACGAGATGATAAACGCCCAGCCGACACCCCAGACGACGTTGGCCCACCAGTAGACGGAAGTCTCCCAGCCCCCGGGCTTGACGTCGCTGAAGTGCAGAACCCAGATGGACACGGCCGTGAAAACGATCGCGATACCGACGGGCCACGTGCGCCCGAAGCGGGTGGACATCAGGATCACGAGCACGGAGCCCGCAATCGCCAACCAGGCGGCAACGCCGAGTGCGTTGCTGATAAAGCCGGTCTCGAGCAGCGCATCCTTGCCGATACCGATGGCGTAAGCGTAGATGCCCATGTTCGCGGCCTGGAACAGGAAGGTTGCGAGCAGCGCGAGCCCGATGAGTTTGCGATTGCCGTCGTATCCCCCGACGGCGAATTCCGGCTCCCGCGGTCGATAATCGGCCAGGAACGGCAGCATCAGGAGCGTCACCGTGCTGAATGCGATGAGCGCGAGAAACAGCGCCTTGGTGCCGAAGACGGGCACCAGCGGTGGCAGGAAAATAAGACCGAGACCGCCCAACCCGAACTGGATCGTGAGCAGGTAGCCGAACGTGCGATCGACCTCGGTCGTTCTCGAGATGACGGCGAAGCCGATGCCGACGAGCATGCCACCGACGCAGCCGTGCACGAACCGCATGACGATCAGGGCAGGCGCGCTCGACAGGAGCATTGAAACGAGATCGATGGCGATGAGCCCGGCGAGGAGCATGACCGCGGCGGCCCGCCAGCTGATGCGTTTCACGACGAACACGGCCGTGAAGGCGCCGAGCGCCGCACCATAGACGTTGGCCGATCCCACGAACCCGGCCTCCCGGTTACTGAAGCCGAGGCCCTCGATCAGGCCGTCGACGAGCGCCGGCATGATGTTGACGTAGAAAAGCCCGGCCGTTGCGAGGAATGCGAGCAGGACCCGGGCGATCTCCCCGTTGGGCGCTGCGGTCGGGAACGCGCGTGTCGTCATCTCATCACCTCCTGCAGGATATCGAAAACAGGACGCAGCTCGCGTTCGTAGTCGCGCCAGCGGCCGACCGAGCTGCCGTAAACCGGCTTGCGCACCTGGGCCGCACTCGCCGTCGTCGAGACGTCGCTGCTGGCATGAAAATCGAGACAATCCTCCTGCCATTCGAGGCCGCAGTATTTGAGCGCCCCGCGCGCCACGGCTTCAGTGTCCTCGACGAGCTCCTCGTAGCGGACCGTGTGCATGACGCCCGGCAGGCTCCGATGCCAGTGCTCCATCAGTCGATGATAGGCCACGTAGTACCGCGCCAGTTCCTCGAGGTCATAGGAAAACGGGTAAGCGTCGGTGAACAGGGTCTTGAACACGGCATAGCAGGTATCCATCGGGTCCCGCTGCACGTGGATGATCTTCGCACGAGGCAGCGCACGGTGGATCAGTCCGACGTACAGGTAGTTGAGCGGCAGCTTGTCGGTGAAGTGTCGTGTCGCTCCCGTCCGCGGCCGGGTGCTGGTCACATAAGCATCACCCAGTGCCCGGAAATCGATACCGGCACTCACGCCCACGAGTTCGTCCCGGCTCAGCTGCCTGCCGGCGGCCTCCTCGCCCACGAGCTTCATCATCTCGACCGTGAAATTCGTCAGCTCCCCCGCCGCGAAGATATCGGCGTGTCGCCCGAGCACGCGCTCGAGCAGCGTCGTTCCCGTGCGTGGCATGCCGAGTATGAAGATGGGTTCTTCGCTATCGCTGCCCGCACCGGGCTCGCCGAGACGCTCGGCGGAGAAGGTTCGCTCGATTGTGGCCATCGTTTCCAGGTCACGGTTGACGTCATAGCGCATCTGGCGGCGACGTGCGACGGCGCCCTGCCGCAGGTACTCGAAGGATCGCCGCGGTTCGCCGAGATCTTCGAGTTCCTTCGCGAGTGCATAACAGATGTTCGCGCGCCCCTTGTTGTCGCTGATACCGTCCTCGAGCAGTGCTTCGAGACTGGCAACGTGGTTGTCGTCCGCGGTCCAGGTCCGCAACTCGGAGCGCAGCTTCCATGCCTCGTAGTCGCGCGGTGCGAGAGCAATCGCCGCATCGAAATTTCGTTCGGCCTCGTCGAGATCGCCGAGCGTGCGCTGCAGGCAGCCGAGGTTGTAGAAGTGCCGCGAATCCTCGGGGTCGATGGACGCGGCGGCGCGATAGCTCGCCACGGCCTCGCGCCGCTCATCGAGATCGGTGAGCAGCAGGCCGAGCGTAGCGTTTTCATAGGCTGTCTCCAGCGTACGTCTTTGCAGCTGGCCCGTGATAGCGCGCGCGGCATCGGCCTGGCCCAGCCGTAACCAGCAGCGTGCCTCCTGCAACAACCAGAGCGGACGATCCCGCTCGAGCCGTGTTGCCCGCCGAATCGCGTCGAGCGCCATTCTCTCGTTACCCAGCCTGAGGGCGAGCTGGCTGGCCGTGTGCCACCCCGACGCAAAGTCGGGGTACTCCCGGTTCAACTGCTCGCAGCGGTCGATCGCAGTCTTCTTGTCGCCGCGATCCAGCGACGACCAGACTTCGGCTTCCAGCTTGTTCGCCCCCGGCTCGATGACCTGACCGTCTAGAAGCGGTAGCTGAGCTTCACGCCGATCGTCCTCGGCTGGACGATGAACTGGCGGTTGCCGTTGCCGTACCAGTTTTCGAACACGCCGGTGTCATAACTCCAGTACGTCGACGGGAATCCGCCGGTCGCACCGTCCTCGTCGCCGAGATTGCGCACGTACAGCATCGCGCTCCAGGTATCCGTGGCCAGCGTCGCGTTGAGATTCATCAGCGCGAACGCATCGTAGCTCTTGTTGAGCGTGGCCGTCTGGTCGACGAAGTTCTCGGTCTCGCTCTGGTAGTAGGCGTTGAACGCGGTCACGAGCTGCATGTCGCCGCTCAGTTCCCACGTGTGGTCCAGCAGGACACTGACGACATTCTCCGGTGCACCGGGCAAGGTCGAGCCGCTCTCGGCGACGACATCGCCGGTTTGCGGACTGATGAAATCGGCATCGAGCTGGGCATTCACATAGGTGTACCCCACGCGGTAGTGGAAGCTGTTGCCAAGGTAGCCCTCGAGTTCGAGCTCGACGCCTTCTGTAGAGGCCTGGTCACCGTTGGCTGCGAGGAAGAAACCGTACCAGGCCGAGGTCGTGTTGAGCTGCGGGTCTTCCCAGTCGACATGGAACAGGGAGGCCGTGTAGCGCAGTGTGTCGGTGCCGCCCTTGATGCCGAGCTCGTAGTTCTGCACCGAGTCGGACCCGAACGTCCGGATGGCCTCCGCGTTCGGCTCGCCGAACGGGTCGTCGTTCTCGAAACTCGGTACCGACTGCGCACCACCGTGCCGGTAACCCTCGGAGTACGTGCCGTAGACCATCGTATCGTCATTCAGATCCCATGACGCGTTCAGCTTGACGAGTACGTCGTCGTCGCTGTCACGCGACTGCGGTGCACTCGGCGACGTCCAGCCTTCGACCAGCGGGAAGCCGAGGATGACGTCGTTGACGGTCTCGTTATCGAACCAGCGGAAACCGCCGGTCAGCCGGAACGCGTCGGTCACGTTGTAGGTCAGCTCACCGTAAAGCGCCATCTCTTCGTACGTCGTGTCGCGCTGGTACTCGAAGTCGATTTCGCTCAGCTGCTGGCCGCCGTAAAACGTGGCGGGCCAGAAGCCGGTGCACTCGGGTCCGCCCGTATCGACACAGGCGTTGTGGAATTCGTTCATCCCCGGGTTGTGGCTGAGCTGCCCGACCTCGTTGTCCTGGTCCATGTAGAACGCGCCGACGATCCAGTCGAACGCACCGTCGTCCGGGTTCGACACCAGCCGGAACTCCTGGATGAGCGCCGAATCGTCATAGCCGCGTCGCGCCAGCTGCATCGGCCGCGGCCAGCCACCGCCGTAGAATGCGGCATTCCAGTCCCGGCTCAGGGCCGGATCGGTTTCGCCGCCGCTCGCCCACAGGCCGCCGTTGTCGCTGTCCCCGGTGCCTTCGTGCTCGTAGGCCGACGTCGTCGATGTGAAGGTCGCGAAACCAAGATCCCATTCGAGATCGAGGCTGGCCATGGAAACGTCCCGCTCGGATGGCTCGACCAGCACCTGGCCGCTGTCGTCGTCGCCGTAAGCGAAGTACAGGTCGGAACCTGCAGGCTGGTTGTTGTCGCCCAGCGTCGTTGCCCGCCGCGCTCCGATCGTGTCGTCCTGCATCTGGTAGGAGACCTGGTAGCTGAAGCTGTCCGACGGCTCACCACGCAGCGTGACTTTCGCATAGTCGATCTCGACCGTATCCGCGTCTTCGATCGTGTGGAAACAGGCCGGGCTCTGCAGCACATCCGCGTCGGTCGCAGTACGGGGGTCCGTGCAGGTACCGCCGACGTCGATCAGCGGTTCACCGAAGCTGTTGAGCTGGTAGGCATTGACGTAGTCGATCACGCCGTCGTTGTCGATGCGGCTGTATACCGCCCGCACGGCCGTCCTCTCACCCAGCGGAATGTTGATCATGCCGTCGAAGGCAATATTGCTGCCTTCGGAACCGGAGGTCTGGCCGTAGTCCACCTCGACGTCCGCCTCGAAACCCGACGGGTCGGGCAGGTTGCCGATGTAGCGCACGGTGCCGCCCAGCGACCCGGAGCCGTACAGCGTACCCTGCGGCCCGCGCAGCACCTCGACGCGTGCGACGTCCTTGACGAGGAAGTTGGCAAACAGCGGCGTGTTGTCGTAATAGGTCGCGACCGTCGGCACGGCGTTGAGCATGATGTCGCCGTTGGCCCCGTTGTCGACGTTCAGGCCGCGGATGACGATGCTGTTGACCGTTCCCGAGTTCCGGTAGCCGCGGTCCACGACCGTGATGCCGTGCATCGCGCGCAGCACGTCGTACTGGTTGATGACGTTTTGCTTCTCCAGCGCCTCACCGGAGATCGCGTGGAGGAGGTCGCCACATGACTCTAACGCACTATAGTCGGGCTTTTGTCGGGATCGTATGGCGGGAACTATTGCGCTTTCTGCAGCAGCGGGAGCGGTTCCTCGCCGCGCTCGTTCGCGAGCTCGAGCAGGCTCGCCCGCTCCGAGTCGACGGAGGCGACGCTCGAGGAGATGGCGACCTTCCAACGGCAGATCCTGGCCGGCTACGTCGCCGCGGACTTTCCGGCCGCGCCGGTGTCTCGAGCGGCCCGAGCCCCTTCAGCGCCTCGGAAGCGTGTCCCTCGGCGTACGGCGGAAAACGCAGGCTGCTGTCGCGGAAGCTCTTCAACGGCTGGCCGAGATTCTGCCAGCCCTCCCTGCGGACGTTGCGCAGGTAATCGAGATCCAGCTTCAACGGGATGATTTCGCGGCCCCTGCCGCCCTGGTAGATCACTTCGCCGCCCGGACCTGCAATGCAGGACTGGCCGACGCCGAGTGGCCCGGACAGGTTGACGTCGAAGAAGTAGACCTGGTTCTGGGCGCCGTGGGCACGGATCATGGCGATTTCGGCTTCCCGGTCGATCGAACTCGTCAGGCTCGGGTGCAGGATGATCTCGGCACCCATCCACGCGAGCGTGCGAATGGTCTCGGGAAACCACATGTCATAACAGTTGGAGACGCCGAAGCGCGCCACCCCGGGGACATCGAACACGACGCAGTCGGTGCCGGGCGTGACGCCCGTCTCGTAGGGCAACCAGGGAAACTGTTTGCGGTACCGGGCGATGACTTTGCCGTCGGGATCGATGACCGGTGCGGTGTTGTACAGCGCATCGCCTGCCGCCTCGAACAGCGAACCCGGGATCAACCAGATACCGTGGCTGCGGGCGCTCGCGCGAAAGCGCGCTTCTGTCGGACCGGGCAGCGATTCGGCCAGGGAGCGGTCGGCCCCGCACGCATTGAGTTCCGGCAGCACGATCATTTCGATCCACGGAAAGCGGATCATGACCCTGTCGATCTCCTCCAGCATGTTGGCGGTGTTGTCGCCCGGCCCCGCCTGAAGTTGCAGGCCGGCAATAGCAATTGTCGTCATAGCATCCCCTGTTCACGGCACCCTAACCGCGAACGGCAACCGACAATAGGTCCAGTTGGAGGTCTTCTGTTGATCCAGATTGCGGCGCTGGCCGGCCAGCCTAGCGCGTATCGAGGCGAATGTAGGCCGCGTCGACGATCTGCTGATCGTCGTTGAAGTACTTGATCTTGTCGCCGTCGATGACGATGTAGTAACCCTTCTCCTCGCCGTAAACCCAGCGATCCCACTTGCGGAAAAAGCGCTCACCCTCGACGCGCCAGGTGCCTTTGTCACTGTCTTCGTTGGCATAGCCACGCGTTCCGAGCATGGTGCCGTCGGCGAGCAGGTCGATCGTGCACGGCGCACCGTGAATTTCCCTGTACAGCACGGTTGCGCCCGACATCGCGCGTTGCAGGTCGGCGCCGGTCAGCCAGCGCCCGACCGACGTCGGCAGATGCTCCACCTGCCCTTTGACGATCTCGCGGATCAGGCCCACGAGCCGCTCGACGCCGGGCCGGATCTTGTCCTTCGTGAGACTCGTCACGCCCATGCGAAAGCAGTTTTCAGCATTGGCATGGACCGCGTAGTAGTGCTCGACGGGCTCGATCAGCACGCCGTGCTTCTCGGCCTCGCGCGCGAGACCGGCGACGTCGAAATCGTGCGGCGTACGCACCCAGTAGGTCGTCCCACCGACCTCGGGCGAGATCTCCATCGGTACGCCGCGGACGTTGTTCAGCGCCCGGTGCAGCGCAACACGCCGCTCCTGGAATTCACGCCCCAGGCGCAGCATCAGCGAGTCGTAGTGCCCGAGCGACAGGAAATACGCGGCCGTACGCTGGTTGTTCTTCGGCGGGTGATTGAGGATCTTGCGCCGCAACTGGCGCGCGCGGCGTATGAAGTCCGGGCTTGCCACGATGAAACCGATGCGCACGGCCGGTGCCAGCCGGTCGAGGTAATTGGTCTCGCACTCGTAGTCGTCTTCAATGACGAGGAAATCGTTGTCGCTCGCAGCCTGCATCAACGCCTTGCGGCGCTCGAGCGGCATCGCCACCGCGGTCGGGATCTGGTGGCTCGGCGTCACGTAAACGGCGCTGACGTGGTCGAGTCCCGCATCCACGACGAGCCCGTGTTCGTCCACGGGCTGCGTAGTGACGTCGGCGCCGCGCATCTGCAACAGGCTGCGCATCTCGTAATTGCCCGGCTCCTCGACCGCGGCGGTCGTCGCCGTATCGGCAATCATCTGGCACACGAGGTAAAGACTGTTCTGGGTCCCCATCGTCACCAGGATCTCGTCGGCGCCGGCCTGGATGCCCCGTCGCGTCAGTATCTTGGTGCGAATCTCGTCGATCAGTTTCGGATCGTCCGAGTCGCCGCTGTCGGTCGCCCAGTCGTGGACGTCCGCCACACCCAGCGCGAGACGGCTCGCTTCGCGCCATTCGGCCAGCGGGAACAGCGTCGGATCGAATTTGCCGTCGATGAAAGGGAACGGATAGTGGCGCCAGTTGGGGTTGTCGTGGACGGCACGCCAGCGCGCCGGCAACGAACGCACGCGGCGCGCCCACGCCGCGCTCTCGGCCTTTGCCGCCCGGGACTCCTCGCCGCTGTGCCCGACCCGGGACTGGAGAATTTCCTCGTTGACGAAAATCCCGCTGCGCTGCCGGCTCACGAGATACCCGTCCGCGATCAGCTGCTGATAGGCGGCCACGACCGTATTCCGCGCCACCTCGAGCTGCCGCGCGAGGCTGCGGCTCGAGGGCAGTTTCATGCCCGGGGGGAAAGAGCCGTTGAGGATGCCGTCCACCAGCTTTTGCCGAATCTGGGTCTGGAGACTCTTGCCGCCGTCGGGATCGAGATAGATGATGGCCTCGTGCATTGCCGGATCATTGTGGCGTGTCGACTGCGGCACTGACAAGCATTAACGTACGCGACCGCAAGGTCTGAGAATCACCGATGGATTTCACGCTCTACTGGTTCATGTTTCCCGTGTCGATCGCGGTCGCCACGTGCGCGATGCTGAGCGGCATCGGCGGCGCGGCACTGTTCACGCCAATCTTCGTGCTGATATTCCCCCTGCTCGGGCCGGAGTACGCGCTGCATTCGACGATGACGGCGATCACGGCCGCATTGATCACGCAGACATTCGGCTTCCTGTCGGGCTTCGTCGGTTACTACCGTCGCAGGCTGATCGATTTCGCGCTCGCCTGGCGGATCCTGCGCGTCGCCGCGCCGGTCGGGGTGGCAGGGGCGCTGACGGCCAGCTACGTGCACGACAGCGTGTTGCTCGCCGGCTACTCGATACTCGTTGCCATCCTGGCCGTCGTCATGTGGCAAAATCGCGTGCCGGCGCTGCCGGAAGGCGCTGCTCCCGGGCAGGAAAGGCGCAGCATCGTGGACTCGCGCGGCCACGAGTACAGCTACGCGGTACCCGCGCTGGGACTGCGCAGCTACGCCCTGACCGGCATCGGCGCCTTCCTGACGGGCATGGTGTCGGTCGGCATCGGCGAGGTCACGATCTCGAAACTGACGCGCAAGGGCCTGCCGATTGCGGTCGCCGCGGCAACATCGGTCCTGGTCGTGATCGTAACCGTCGTGCTGGCTTCGTCGACGCTGGCGGTCCAGTTGATTCGTGACGGCGGGTGGACAGCCGTGCCCTGGAACCTGCTCGTCTACGATATTCCGGGTGTGCTCATCGGCGGACAGATCGGCCCGCGCCTGCAGGGCAAGGTCGCGCCGCACACGATGCGGCGGGCCATTGCCATCCTGTTCGTGGTCCTGGCAATCGCGATGATGGGCGTCGCCCTGCGCAAAGCAGGCGTGTAGTCCCCTACGCCGTCTCTTCCGGCGGCGCGAGCGCGTCCTTGCTGCGGCGCAGGTTGGCGGCGGCCCGCTCGCCGAGTGCCAGCGCGGTTGCAACGTGCAGCGCATCGAGCAGCGCGAGGTGGACCAGCCGCGAACTGCGCGGCGTATAGATGTTGGTGTCTTCCTGCGCATCGCAGGCGAACGTCGTACCGGCTGCCTCGGCGAGCGGCGAGTCCGGGTCGGTCACGGCGACGACCAGCGCGCCGTTGTGGGCCGCTTCGCGCGCCGCGTCGCAGAGGTCCGTCGAGGTGCCGTTCTTGGACACCAGGAACAACACGTCGCCGGGCCGTGCGATGGCCGCGAACTGGCGGATACTCGGCGGCTCGAGCAACGCGCTGCACGGGATGCCGAGGCGAAAAAACTTGTGGCAGGCATCGGCGGCGACGTGGCCCGAAGCGCCGAGCCCGGCGAACACGAACTGGCGCGCGTGAACCATGCTCGACACGATGTTCTCGAAGGGCATCGCCGACAGCTGCGAGCGCAGGTCGACGAGGGACTTGATCGCGGCCTCGACGACCTTGACCGTCGCATCGGATTTCGTGTCCGCATCACTGACGTCGCGATGCTCGTGGCTGTCGGGACGGGTCAACGCCTCGGTCAGGCGGATCGTCAGTTCCCGAAACCCGCTGAGCCCCATGCGGCGGCAGAACCGGATCACGGTCGGCTCGCTGGTCGCGCACGCCCGGGCCACCTCGGCTACGGTCGATTCCGTGACCTGCCGGGGATGGGCGAGCACCCACTCCGCGACCTGCCGTTCGGCGCGGCTTAGGCGATCGATTGACTGGTTGATAAGCCCCAACATGTAGTAATACTACAGCATTTCCGTAGTCAATTGCCCCTTTTTATTGCGTTTTGTAATGAATTGTGTAGTAAAATTTCATCATAAGGGAGGAACTCATGGCAAACTTCGTTCCTGTTGATGAATTCGATCTGGTGATTTTCGGCGGCACGGGCGACCTCGCCCTGCGCAAGCTGCTGCCGGCCCTGTACCACCGCGTGGCGGACGGGCAGATCACGGGCGGCAGCCGCATCATCGCCGCCAGCCGCGGCGACGTAGCCCGCGACGAGTATCTGCACAGCGTCGAGGAGGCGCTGCGCAGCAACCTGCCGGACGGCGAGTTTCGCGACGAGCAGTTCGCGGCGTTTCGCGAGCGCGTTCACTACGTGCAGAGCGACGCCCTGGCGCCCGACCAGTGGGGTGCCCTCGCCGAGCTGCTCGCTGGTCACGAAGACCGGATCCGCGTCGCCTACCTCGCAACCGCGCCGTCGTTGTTCGGGCCGATTGCCTCCGGCCTGC
>JARRMH010000038.1:0-14331 GCA_037386205.1 Woeseiaceae bacterium
CGAGTTCGAAGCCGGCCTCGAGCTCCTGCTTGGAGTAGGCGCGGAACGCAATCATGGTTTCCGTTTCGACAATGCCCTCGAGGTGACGCATTTTGTCGCTGATGACATCGGCCAGCTCCTCGTTCTTCGACACGCGCACCAGTGCAACGAGGTCAAACCGGCCCGCGACCGAGAACACCTCGGAAACACCGTCCATGTTGGCGATCTGGTCGGCGAGATCCGGGATGCGATTGGTCTCGGCCTTGATCAGAACGATTGCTGTAACCATGTGGGGCTCCACGCCTGCAGGAAAAGCACGAAGCCTATCACTACTCGTGACGCAGCGCTTCGATCGGATCGAGCGAGGCCGCGCGTCTCGCCGGCCAGATCCCGAACGCGATTCCGACCGCCGCACTGAAGCCGAAGGCCATGAGCGCCGAGCCCGACGTGACCACGGTCTGCCATCCGGCATACCGGGCCAGCAGCGCCGATGCGGCTGCGCCGAGCATCAGACCGAGCAGGCCACCGAGCAAACAGAGGATGGTCGATTCGACCAGGAACTGCAGCAGGATGTTGCTGCGAGTGGCACCGAGGGCCTTGCGCACGCCGATCTCCCGGGTCCGTTCGGTCACGGTTACGAGCATGATGTTCATGATGCCGATGCCGCCGACGACCAGGCTGACTCCCGCGATACCGGCGAGCAGGTAGGTGAACACCTCGGTCGCTTCCTGCCGCGACTGGGCGAACTGCCGCCGATCCATGATGGCGAAATCGTTATCCTTGCCGGGCAGGATGCCGTGCTCACGACGCAGCACGCGCTCGATCTCGAGCATCGCCATCTCCGGCGACGAACCGTCGGCGACTTTGGCGCTGATGTTCTCGACGATATCGTTGCCGGCGACGCGGAATTGTGCGGTCGACAGCGGGATCCAGATGTCGTCGTCCGGGTTGCGCCACCCGGAGCCGCCCTTGGCCTCGAGTACGCCGACGATCTCGAAGTTGATCGAACGGATCTGGACGGACTGGCCGATGAGCGCTTCCGGATTCGCATCGAGCATGCCCGGCACTTCGGCGCCGAGCACGGCGACACGCATCCGGGCCGATTCCTCGGCAGCCGAGAACATGCGGCCGTGAGCGAACTCGAAAAGGTGTACGTCGGGGTAGTTCGGCGTGGTGCCGATAACGACCAGGTTCAGGTTCTTGTTGCCGTACTTGACCTGGAATCGTGAATTGATCTCCGGCACGACGGCGGACACGTGCCGCATGCCGGACGCCAGCGCCAGTGCATCGTCGGTTGTCAGGGTTTGCCGGTTACGGGCGACGCCGCGACTGAACCAGGCTGACGACTGGATCGAAAGAATGTCGCCACCGAACGCGGCCATCTGCTCGTCGATCTGCCGCTGCGCGCCCGTGCCGAGGGCGACCATCGTGATGACCGCCGCGACACCGATGATGATGCCGAGCATGGTGAGCAACGCCCGGAACAGGTTGCTGCGTATGGATAACAGCGATATGCGGATGGTTTCGCCGAGGAGCATGGATCAGCCGATCCCCGGGAGACGCCCTACCCGGCGGTTAATGAAGTTCTGCAGATCCTGCTGCGTCTCCAACAGGTGCGAACTCGGCAGGATGAGGACCCGGTCGCTCTCGTCCAGACCCCTGATGATTTCCACGTTATCGAGATCCGTCACCCCCGTCGTCACCTTGCGGATCGCGCGATCGGGCGTATCGAGTACTACCCAGAATTCTCCACCGAAGCGGTAGTCGCTCGGCCGACTGTTGCCGGCAGATTGCCTCATGCCCTGGAATACCGTGCGCATCAGCGCCTGCTCCGCGGCCGTCACCGAACCGCCGTCCCGGCGCTTTTGCATGATCGCGCGTACCTCCGCCGCCGTTACGCCGTCCGGGAGTTCGACCGTGGTCCCGCGGATGGTGATCGTCTCCGGCGTGTTCGAACCTGCGGACCGCTCGTCGCCGCCGGACAGGGCCCGGACGAGGTCCTCGACCGGGCGATCCAGGATCGTCGCGGTAGCTTCGAGGTCGCGTGACGTGCGCAGGGCCATCACCGGGACGGTCATCGCATCCTCCGCCCGGGCGACCCGCATTTCTACTTCCGCGTTCATCCCGGGCATGAGCAGGCCGTCCGGGTTCTGTATCGACACCAGCACGGCAAACATGGTCACATTTTGTTCGACCACGGCCTGTGGCTCGATCTTGACGACCTCACCCGCAAACGGCTGGTTGGGATAGGCGGCCACCGACACTTTGGCCGGCATACCCGGGCGAATCTTGCCGATGTCGGTCTCATCGACGAGGGAGCGGATCTGCACCGCGCTGAGGTCAGCCATCTGCATCAGCAGGGTGCCGCCCGCGAAGTCCTGGGTCGGCGACGAGATGACCTGCCCCACTTCGACCGGCTTGGCGATGATAGTGCCCGTGACCGGCGCACGGATGTTGGTATCTTCGACGGCAATGCGCGCATTTTCGACCTCGACGTTGGCCGATACGACCTGGGCCTCGGCATTGGCGAGATCGAGTTCCGATTGCTCGAGGTCGGCCTGCGTGAGCGTACCCTGGGCGACGAGTTTCTCCACGCGCGCTTCCTGGGTCACTGCAATATCGCGCCGGGCGACCGCGGCCTTGAGCGAGGCTTCTGCCTGCGCCAGCCGGTTGCGGACGATGCGCGGATCGATCCTGACCATGAGGTTGCCCTCCTCGACCAGGTCGCCGATCTCGACCAGCACGTCGAGCACCTCGCCGGACGCCTTCGACTTGACCTCGACCGTCGCGAGCGGCTCCACGATTCCTGCAGAACTGACCGCAACTTCGAGCGTACGTCGCTCGACCCCGGCGGTATCGTAAACGGGAGCCACTGACTGCTTCTCGGCGCACCCGCCTGAGAACACGAAGAGAATAAGCAGGGATAGTCGTTTCATTGCCCGTTACTCGTGCCGGTATCGCTGACGATGTCGCCGTCACTGAGGCGTACGACGCGCCCCGCGTGCTCGGCGATATGCTGCTCGTGAGTGACTACGATCAGTGTATTGCCTTCGCGGTGCAGTGTATCGAAGAGCTGCATGATCTCCTCGCCCGTGATCGAGTCGAGATTGCCCGTCGGCTCGTCGGCCAGCACGATACAGGGGTCGGTGACGAGCGCCCGCGCGATGGCTACCCGCTGGCGTTGTCCCCCGGACATCTCGGAGGGCCGGTGCTCCATGCGATCGCCCAGCCCGACGCGTGTCAGGGCTGCCGTCGCCATATCCAGCCGCTCTTTCCTGTTACGGCCCGCGTAGATCAATGGTACCTCGACGTTGGCCAGGGCCGTCATTCTCGGGAGCAGATTGAACGTCTGGAAGACGAATCCGATCTCGCGATTGCGGATGCGAGCGAGCTGGACATCGTTCATGTCCGAGACACGCTCGCCGTTCAGCCAGTACTCTCCGGCGGTCGGACGATCGAGGCAGCCCACATGGGACACGTCAGATTAGACCATTAGTCAGCCGCCGGTTGTAGCCGCCCGCACTCGTCCTACATCGCCTTTTCGAGCAGATCGTTCCCGGATATGTTCGCCACGCCGCGACACCGTGCCTTCGCGCGATACATCGCCTGGTCGGCCTCGCGCAGCAAGCCGGTCAGCGTATTGGCATTCCGAGGGTAGAGTGCGAGCCCGATACTGGCAGCACAGAACAATCGCTGCCTGCCGATGTTGTAGGGCTGCTCGAGAGCGCCGGTCAGTCGCTGCGCGAGCTGGTCCGCGATTTCGGAGGTCACGTCGGGAACGAGCGCGACGAATTCATCGCCGCCCGGTCGACCGATGATGTCGCAGCTACGCAGACTCTGGCGGAGCCGTTCCGCCGCGATCTTGAGCAATTGATCGCCGACTTCGTGGCCGAACTTGTCGTTGATGGCCTTGAACTCGTTCAGGTCGATGAACAGCAAGGCACCTGTCGCGTCGTCGTCGCTTTGCGTCAGCCGCCGGGCGGCGTCGCGCTCGAAGCCCCGGCGATTGAGGACGCCGGTGAGCGGGTCGGAGGTCGCGATCGACTCCATCTGCCGCTCCTTGGCCTTGCCGTCGGTAATGTCCACGAAGGTGGCGGCATAGTCATCACCCACGGGCTCGCAGATAACCCTAAGCCAGCGGGCCGGACCGTCTGTACGTTGCCGCACTTCGAAATCGAGGTTCTCGCCATTTTCTGCGAATCGGACGAATCGTTCCATGATGTCGCAGATGACCGTTTCATTCATGCCGGTCACGGCGTGGCGAATGACCTGGGTGGCGGAACTGTCGATGAGATCGGCCGCATCGGTCGACAGGAACCGGCCGGCCGCCGCATTGGCAAAGACGCTACGCAGTTCACGCTTGCCATCCTCGCCCTCGACCCAACTGAAGCGCACGACGCCGTTGACGGAATGATCGATCAGCGTACGTAGCAGCTTCTCGTTCTTGCGCACCTCGCTTTGCGCTCTTTCGACGTCACTCACGTCACGGAACATGAGTACCTGTCCGGACCGGGCTGTCGGCTTATCGGCATCGATCCGGGATGCCTGCACATGCAGAAAGCGGCCCGTGTCGGTCATCATCTTCCGCGGCTCACCTGTCGCGAGCACCTCGTGAACTTCATAGGTACCTGTCCCGAAGAGTTCTTTCAGGGGCATGCGAAAGGCCTGGGCCTCGCTCACCGACAGCATCTTCTCGGCCGCATGGTTCAAACCAATTACCCGATTCTGATCGTCGATGACCACGACCGGGTCCTGCATGGTCTGAAACACGGTCTCGTAGGCCAGCGGCGTCTCCTCGATGATGTGCCCGCCGAGGATCAGCCACGCGTAGACAGGCAGCATCGCGGCGAAAATGATGGGTACGTAGGAGAGCGTATCCGGCCCGACGCCGATATCGTAAGCGGCGGTGCCCACGAGCGGCGCGACGCAGGCGGCGATCAACAGGATCAGACCGCGTCGGTGCGCGGGTGCGACTGCCGACCTGTGAGCCAGCAACGTAAGGATCGCCGCCACAATCACCGCGTAGCTGTAAGGCAGGTGGGCGAAAAGAAACCACGGGCCCCATTTGCCCGGCCGCGCGAGGTACTCGCCGGCGTCGTTGACGAATGGAGCGAACCACATGAGTTCGTGATACTGGTTCGTCGCGGCAAGCGAGATGGAAATTGTCGGGATGATCAGAATCAGTGCCAGGCGACTCAGCGGTGTCTCCGTTCCCGTGTACTCGCGAAAGAACACGTACGCGACGACAGGAACCAGCGCCGTGCCGACGAAGTGCCCCGTGCGCCCGATCGAAAACATCAGGAACGTATCGGCGAGTATCTCGATGGCCCCGCCGATCACCCAGACGCTGATGACGATGAGCAGGACGCCGATCGGCAGGCTTCCCACTTTCCCCTTTGACAGGACCAGGTGCATGCCCAGCAATGCATAGCTTGCGGCGCTGAAGATCAGGAGAACGGACAGTGCGACATCGAGGCTCATCGACAACCGGCGGAGTTTGGCGAAATCTGCGCCTGATGTTACGGACCGTAAGCGCTTGATTCGCGGAACTGTTTCTCAGGTTTTGCAGCCCCTGCTGCAAATTCTTGGGAAATTTTTAACATAAACGGCGGGCTGCCCCGACGCGTCGAGCTACAAGTTATTGATTTCTTTAGTGAATTGCTTGCGGCCGACCCCGTTCAGTGCCGCGAGAAAGTGTGATGCGCTGCTCTCGAGCGCCTGTGACTTCTGTCCGTATTCGTCGCCTGCCGGCCGTTCATCAAGGCGCCAGTGCAGCAACGTTATCGAGGTCGCGAGGCGCGCCCGGACAAGATCGAACAGGGCACCTCTTTCTGCAGAATCGAGCGGCGCGACCGACTGGTAGCCGGCAAGGAACGGTCGAATGAGTTCGAGCGGATCGTTTCCGCCGGACCGCAGGTAGGCTGCCGCGATGGCCGCATCGAATACCCGGGGTGCACGCACCATGTCGCTGAAGTCGATGAAGCCGATTTTTCCGTCACGGCTGAGTACGTTTTCCGGGTTTGCGTCGGCATGGATGAGCTGAAGTCGAAGCTCCCCGAGCCCCGGTACGACCTCGTTCTCGTAATCGTCGATCGCAGCCGTTGCGGCTTCGCGAACCGCCCGGTCATCGATACGCCGGAGCAGTGGCCGCAGTTCGCAGACACGTTGCAGGTCCCAGACAAGAACCGGGTTTTCCCCGCTGAAAGCATAGTCCGACAACGCCTCATCGAGCTCAGCGAGCGCGACACCGAAGCGACCCGCGATGTCTGCATCCAGCTGCAGCGATTCGAGTTGTTCACCCTCCACCCACGAAAGCAATCGCAGCCGATGCGTCCCGGCGGCGCTTTCTATGCAGGCCCAGGCCGCGCCGTCACGCGTGCGAATGACGCCCGGCGTCGCCACGGCACCGTTGTGTTCGAGGTGCGACAGGACATCGACCTGCAGGGCAGTCGCGTCCTCGGATTCCAGCGCGCTCGTGACTTTGACGAGGAAGCGACGGCCTGTGGACGTCGTGAGGCAATAATTCAGATCACGCTCACTGATGAGGGGCTCGAGCCGTCCCTGCACGCCGAACTGAGCGGCAACGGCATCTGCCACATGCTCCGTACTGCACGGCGGCGGGGCCGCGGCGACGGCGCTCAGCCCGTCCACTTTTCCACGCGGGGCGCCGTGTACTTCTCAAACTGTTGCACCAGCCCGGCAACATCGTCATCGACCAGGAGCATGTCGCGGTTCTCCCGGCGCAGAAACCCCTCGTCACGCGCATGATCGAGATAAGCCAGCAGGTGATCGAAGTAGCCGTTCACGTTAAGCAGGCCACAGGGTTTGTCGTGAAAGCGCAGCTGGCCCCAGGTCACGATCTCGATGATTTCTTCGAGGGTGCCGAAACCGCCCGGCAGCGCAATGAAGCCATCCGCGAGCGCGGCCATCGTCATCTTGCGCGCATGCATCGACCCGACGACGTGCAATTCCGTGAGCCCCTGGTGAGCGATCTCCTTGTCAACGAGCATCTGCGGGATGACCCCGTGGACCTGGCCTCCCCGGTCGAGCACGGCGTTCGCAAGCACACCCATGATGCCCTTGTCCGCACCGCCGTAGACGAGCTCCAGGTCGTGCCGGACGAGGACGTCGGCCAGTGCGACAGCCGCGTCCGAGTAGACCGGGCTGCTGCCCGGATTCGAACCGCAATAGACGCAAATGCGTTGCATGGCTCAGGCCGTCAGCGGCGGTGACTTCAAGCGTTGGACGATCGCGGCAATGCCGGGACGATGCTCGCGGAGCTCCTCCTCCGTAAGGGCGTCGAGTTCGTGCGGAAACACCAGCCATTCGTCGGTTTCGCGCAGAAAGTAATCCGGCGTGATATCGGTCTGGTTTCGCGACGGCTTGAACCAGGGAACGGCAATGCGGACATCCTCCGGCATATTGCCCCTCGCTCGCTGCCGGAGCTCCTCGATAACCGCCTTGATCGTGTTGCCCGTATCAAATACGTCATCGACGATCAGCACCCGGTCGTCGTAGCAGATCTTCTTGATAATGTAGTTAAGACCATGGATCGCAACGGTGCTGCGCTGGTCCACCCCGGTATAGGACGACGTGCGGATCGCGATATGGTCGGCTTCCATCCCGCAGTAGGCCAGGGTTTCCTGAAAGGCTACACCCACGGGCGTTCCACCGCGCCAGATTGCAATGATCATCGTCGGCTCGAAGCCGCTCTCGAGTATCCTGATGCCGAGCTCGACCGAGTCCTCGAGCAGATCCTGAGCGGAAAGTACGATCTTTTCCATTGTTATTCTCTTGAATGCGGACTCGCGTGCAGCCGTATAATGGCCGCACCATTCTAGCTCACAGCACGCCGGGTACAACCACTATGAACGAGCGATTCATCGGCGCCGATGCACTGTTGCGAGATTCGTTCCAACTGGCTGCCAATGTGTTCGAGGCCGGCTTCAAGCCCGATTTTCTGGTCGGACTGTGGCGCGGCGGCAGCGCGGTGGGCATCGCCGTGCAGGAGGGGCTCGACTACTTCGGCGTCGCGACGGATCACATCGCGATCCGCACGTCGTACACGGGCGCGCGCGGATACGACCAGATGATCCGCGAGGGTGAAAACATCCGCGTACACGGCCTGCAATACCTGCTCGAAAACCTGTCCTCGCATCATTCCATGCTGATCGTCGACGACGTCTACAGCACAGGCTCGAGCGTCAATGCCGTGATCCACCAGCTGGCAAAAAAGACCCGACGCAACCTGCCCCGCGACATCCGTATTGCCACCGTCTGGTTCCGCCCGTCGGAGAAGACGCTGCGGACGCCGGACTACTTCGTCCACAAAACGAGTGACTGGCTGGTGCTTCCGTACGAACTCTCGGGCTTTTCGATCGCCGAGCTGAAGAAAAACCGGCCGCGGATGGCGGATCTCCTTGACCGCCTCGCACCGTATGCCAGGAATACCTCGTAGTCGCTTATCGTCTCGGTATTCCGCAACTGCGCAGGCGTCGCTTTACCTTCATTCTGAAGGGGAACCAGAGAAACCGAACCACGGAGACCCGTCATGCAAGATCTTCCCCACCATTACGTCGTCAAAGCCAGCGCCGAGGGTAAGAACAACGTCGTCGTCTCCGCGGAGGGCCTGCCCGACATCGAATCGGCGGGGCCACCCCAGTTCGGTGGCCCTGGCGGCGTCTGGTCGCCGGAGGAATTGCTGGTTGCCGCAGTCGCGGACTGTTTCATTCTCTCGTTCAGAGCGATCGCGAGAACCGCACGGCTCGAATGGTCCACACTCGAATGCAACGTCGACGGTGAGCTCGACAAAATCGAAAAGTTCACACAGTTCACGGGCTTCAAGGTGCACGCGACGGTGACGATACCCGACGAGAAAGACCGCAAGAAGGCAGGCGTCATTCTGGAAAAGGCCGACAAGTATTGCCTCGTGTCGAACTCACTCAAGGCCGGGTCGGAGCTGACCACTGAAGTTGTCGTCGCGCCCTAGGCAATCGCGAGCCGGCGTCCACATCGCCGCCGGCTGGCTGCCGGTTCAGGCGGCGACGACTTCGAGTGCGACTAGACCTTTTGCCCGAGCACGTAGGTCGCCGCGATGTTGCGGTCATCGGCCAGCGTCATCAGCGCAAACAGCTTCTCCTCGATCGACTCTGCCGCTGCGGTGCGGCGCGCGGTCAGGCTCGATCCCGCAAAATCGAGCACGACAAAATCCGCCTCCTTGCCCGGTTCGAAATTGCCGATCTCCCGCTCGAGATACAGGGCTTCGGCGGCGCCCAGCGTCGCCAGCCAGAGCGCCCGCATGGCGGGCAGTGCCTGCTCGCGCAGATGCAGGACCTTGTATGCCTCGCTCGCCGTGCGCAGCAGCGACAGCGACGTCCCGCCGCCGACGTCCGTGCCGAGACCACAGCGCACCCCCGCGCGACGCATCGCCGCAAGGTCGAACAGCCCGCTACCGAGGAACAGGTTGGACGTCGGGCAGAACGCTGCCGCCCCGCCCTTTCCGGCCATGCACTCCCGGTCCGCAGCGTCCATGTGCAGGCAATGGGCAAACACGGCCCGCTCACGCACCAGGCCGAAGCGATCGTAGATATCGAGGTAGCTGCGGCTGTCGGGAAACTGGCGCGCGGCTTCCTCGACCTCGTCCATGTTCTCCGCAAGATGCGTGTGGACCCAGACATCCGGATGCTCGTCCGCCAGCCGTCCGGCGGCAGCCAGCTGCGCATCCGACGATGTCAGCGCGAAGCGCGGCGTGATTGCGTAGGCGAGCCGGCCATGGCCATGCCAGCGTTCGATCAGCGCCTTGCTGTCGGCGTATCCGGATTCCGGATCGTCGCGTAGCTCCGCGGGACAGTTGCTGTCCATCAGCACCTTGCCCGCGATGAGCCGCATGTTCCGCGCTGCGGCGGCCGCGAAGATCGCGTCGGCGGAATGCGGATGAACGGTGCCGAAAACGAGCGCCGTCGTCGTTCCGTTGCGCAGCAGTTCCTCGATGAATACCGCGGCGACGGTGCGCGCATGGCCGGCGTCCGCAAACCGGGCCTCGGCCGGGTAAGCGTAGCGGTTCAGCCACTCGAGCAGCTCCGCGCCGAACGAGCCGATAATGTCGAGCTGCGGGAAATGGACATGGCAATCGACGAACCCCGGGACGATTAGCTTGCCCCGGTAGTCAACCAGCGTTGCGGCGGACGGCAGTGTCGCGGATCCGGCGTCTCCCAGCGAGACCACCTTGCCGTGGTCGACGAGCAGCAGCCCGTCCTCGATGTACTCCCAGGCGGCGGGGTCGGCGTGCTCGCCCGGGTCCGCAAGGCAGTGCAGCACCGCCGCCCGGTAAGCCTCCATCAGGCATCCTCCAGCATGACGACCTCGTCGAATTCATGCTCTTCGCAGTTGCCTTGCTGGCCGGCCCGATCGACGATGAGGAACTCCTGCCCGGCCTCGAAAGCGACCAGCGGCATATGCCAGGTTCCCCGGCCATAGTTCAGTCCCTGTCGGCCGTTCGTGACGAAGGCGCGCAGCTCGTCCGCCATGACAGCTTCGCCCGGCGGAGCCACGACGACGATCATGCGGCACGGCGTCAGCGGCACGAACGCCTGGCTGCCGAGCGGGTGGCGCTCGACCCGGTGGACTCGTAACGGTAACGATGTCGGCATACGGCAGCGCGATACGCTGATGGTGGCCTCGCCATCGACGACGTCGACCCGGCCGAGTTCGTCGAAGCGCTCGAACCGGCCGTCGTTCATCGCCGCCGAGCTGCGCTGCGACGTCTCGATAACATCTCCGTAGGGGGCGAAGCGCTCACGCGTCAGCGGCACCGGCACCAGCGTTATCACCGGGCTAGCGCCCATGTACCTGCCCGAACAGGCGCACCCGGCTGATGCCGCCATCGGGATAGATCGAGACCCGGACGTGGCTGACGACGCCGATATCCTCCAGCTCCTTGTCGAAGTAGTGCTGCTGGTCCATCTTGAGCTTCGATTCGGGCAGCAACGTGCGCCACTCCGGCGAACCGTTCGAGACGTCCTCATCCCGTTCGAACGCGGCCGCCTCCAGGGACACGCGGTCCGGATAGTTGCCCTTGAAGTGCGCGGTGTCGATTTCTGCGCGCTCGATGGTGGCGGGCCGGCCCAGCGCAATGATCACCCAGTCGTTCCCCGGCCCCCGGCGCCGCGCGGTCTCCCAGCCGTCGCCCATGTTGACGCCGCGACCCGGCGCGAGCAGGTTGTGCGCGCTACCGTAGTGCTGATCACTGCAGGCGAGCGGGCGCCCACCGTGTTCCACCGCCGCGAGGTCGACGTAGCCGTCGACGTCGCTGAAGTCCGGCCTGACCTCGCCGAAGATCCGCAGCCGCGCGACCCCGCCGTCAGGGTAGATGTTCAGGCGAACGTGCGTAAACAGCGTATCGTCGCGCACATCCAGATAATGATGCGCATCCCCCGAAATCCCGGTTTTCGGCACCAGCTCGACCCAGCCGTCGGTCGGCGCGTCCTCGTCGCTGACGCAGCCCTCGAGCGAAACCTGCGGCGGGTAGTTTCCGGTGAAGTGGCTGGTATCGACGTCGAATCCGTGAATGATGCCGGGGACACCCAGCCGGACGACGCACCAGTCGTGTCCGGGCTCCCGTTTGCGACGTGTTTCCCAGCCGTCCATCCACTTGCCGTGATCGTCGTACTTGTCCGGGACGAAAACCGGGTCGGTGGCGTCGATCAGCCGGTCCTTCGCGCCGAAAAACTCGTCCGTGGCCGCGGTTACCCGGGAGCCGAGGCGCGGTTGCTCGAGCCGAACCCACTTCGTGAGCTTCTGGCTCACGCCCGGGTTTCCATCGACTCGAGGCGCAGACGCGCAATCTTGTGAATCTCCGCGAGTGCCGTCTCGAACTCGGCGTTGGCATCGTTCTGCAGCCGGCGGCTGAGCGCATCGAGAACGTCCTGGCGTGTACTGCCGCGGACCGCCATGACGAACGGGAAACCGAATTTCTGCCTGTAGGCGTCGATGAGCGCCTCGAACTTTTCAAACTCGACCTTGCTGCACTTGTCGAGGCCCGCGCTGGCCTGCTCGCGACTCGACTCCTCGGTCATCTCGTCCGCAGACCGGACCTTGCAGGCGAGTTGCGGGTGGGCGCGGATGAGAGCCAGTTGCTGCTCGGTGTCGGCATTGTCGACACAATCGGCCATGAGTTCGGCGAGCTTGCCGGGGTCCTCGATGCCCGCTGCGACCGCAGCGACCTGCTCGGCGACCCAGGGCGAATGTTCATAAATTCCGCCGTAGCGTGCGATGAAATCATGCTTGTCCACTGTCTTCTCCCGGCGGGTGCTGAGCCCGCCAATGCTTGGCGATATCGAGCCGGGTTGCAACCCACGCATCGTCGTGGCGGCCGACGAAGTCGAGAAAGCGAGCGACGGCCGATGCCCGTCCGGGCCGGCCGGCGAGGCGGCAATGCAGGCCGATCGACATCATGCGCCCGCCTTCTTCGTGCAGGGTCTCGAACGTGTCCTCGAGGTAGCGATAGAACTGCCTGCCCGTGTGAAATCCCTGCGCGGTCGCGAAGCGCATATCGTTGGCATCGAGCGTGTACGGCACCATGAGCTGTGGCCTGTCGAAAGACAGGTCCCAGTACGGCAGGTCGTCCGCGTAGGTATCGGCGTTGTAAACGAAATCGGCCTCCTCCGCTACGAGGCGGTGCGTGTTCGGGCTGCAACGCCCGAGATACCAGCCTTGCGGTCGCTCGCCCGTCACGCGTTCGTGTACCTCGATAGCCCGGCGCAGGTGCTCGCGTTCGGTGGCTTCGTCGACGTGCTGATAGTCGATCCAGCGATACCCGTGCGTGGCGATTTCCCAATCCGCGGCTTGCATGGCGGCAACAGCCCCGGGATTCCGCTCGAGCGCCATGGCGACACCGAATACAGTAACCGGCAGGGCGCGCTCCGTGAACATGCGATGCAGTCGCCAGAACCCGGCGCGCGACCCGTACTCGTAAAGCGACTCCATATTCATGTGCCGCTGTCCCGCGATCGGCTCGGCACCGATGATCTCGGAGAGAAACGCCTCGGAAGCGGCGTCGCCGTGCAGCACGCAATTCTCGCCGCCTTCTTCAAAGTTGATGACGAACTGCACGGCCGTGCGCGCACCACCCGGCCAGTTCGCCGCGGGGGGTTCGGCGCCGTAGCCCGTAAGGTTGCGCGGATAGTCGGTCACTGCGTTTCTCCCAGGCCCTCGTACCAGCCGGCGATGACCTGCCGCTCGCCATCGGTCATTTGCGTCAGGTTGCCAATCGGCATTATCCGCGTGACGACGGTCTGCTGGTAGATGCGCTCGGCATTGGCGACGATCTGAGCGTCGGTGTCGAGCATCACCCCGAGGGGCGCAGCCGGGAACGCGGGGTGGCTGGGCGTGGCCGAATGACAGCTGACGCAGCGTGCTGCAATAACCGATCGGGCGTCGGCGAGGCTCGCCGTGCCCGGGTCGCTGGTGACCTTACGCGGTGCGATGGCGACTGCAACGACAGTCAGCAGTACGGCGGCCGCGATGATCGGCACGGGCGATGCGCCGCCTTTGTGCCGGGCGACGAAAAAAACACGGACCAGGGCGCCGGCCAGCGACATGGCGATCAGGATCAACCAGTTGAACTCATGCGCGTACACCATCGCGTAGTGATTGCTCGTCATCGCGAACAACACGGGCAGAGTGAAGTACGTGTTATGGACGGAACGCTGCTTGCCGCGGATACCCGGTGCAGGGTCAGGCGCCTCGCCGCGCCGAGCCGCGGCAACCATCTCTTTCTGTCCGGGAATGATCACGAAGAACACGTTGGCTGCCATGATGGTGCCGAGCACGGCCCCGAAATGCAGGTAGGCGGCGCGTCCGCTGAACACCTGGCACAGGCCCCATGCCAGCGCAGCACTGGCCGCCAGCAACACGACGCCGAATACGCGCGTATCGCGGGACAGCGGCGACCTGCAGAGCAGATCGTAGACGATCCACCCGCCCGCGATAAACGCGAGAGAAACGAGTATCGCGGCAGTCTTCGACAGGTCGGCGACTGCAGGATCGACCAGGTAGATCTCGGCGCCGTGCCAGTAGACGATGGCCGTCAGCACCATGCCCGAGAGCCAGGTCGTGTAGGCCTCCCATTTGAACCAGTGCAGCGGACTCGGCACGACGCGCGGTGCCAGGCGGTACTTCTGCGCATGATAAAAGCCGCCGCCGTGCACCGACCACACCTCTCCGCCGACGCCCTTGTCGTCATCCTCGGGGTTCGCCGGCGGCCTCAGGTGATCGTCGAGCCAGATGAAATAGAACGACGAGCCGATCCAGGCGATCCCGGCAATAACGTGCAGCCAGCGGACGAGCAGGTTG
>JARRMH010000039.1:0-11155 GCA_037386205.1 Woeseiaceae bacterium
TCCCAGTTGGTGTCGTTGAGCAGTTGCTCCAGGGCCTGGGTGACCATCGGGCCACGCCAGATCATCGGGGTCTCCTCGTCGATCAGGAAGCCGATGGACATGGCCTGGATGTCGTAGCTGGTCATGGGCTCCAGGCTGTTGCCGTCCTTGGACTCGGGCTTGCCGTGGATGCCCAGCATGCGTGGCTGGCTGGGACCGTAGATGTCGGCGTCCAGTACCCCCACGCTGGCCCCCTCCGCCGACAGCGCCAGCGCCAGGTTGGTAGCCGTCGTGGACTTGCCGACACCGGACTGCCCGACAATGATGCTGCGGTGGCCTTGCAGCTGGATGGCGAGATCGTCGATGCCGGCGCCGGTGACGGCGCTGCAGGAAATGACGTCGTAGCCGATGTTGCGGTATACGTCCAGCTCACTGACCGCAGCCACGCCAACGAGGTCCGCCTTGTTGAAGACGACGGCGGCACCGATTGCCATCAGCTCGGCGGCGCAAAGATATCGGTCGACGATGAACCAGTCGGGTTTCGGCGCAGCCGCGGCGACAACGCACAGGTAGTCGAGATTTGCCGCCAGTACTTCGACGCGACCACTTGTGTTCGGTCGAGTCAACTCATTGCGGCGCTCTTCGATACCGGTTATCAGCCATTCGTCTTCGTCGGCCAGCGGTTTGATCGTGACGAGGTCGCCGCAGACAGGCTTCAGCCGCTTTCCCTTGATTCGCGCATCGGCCTCCGTGCCGTCCGGGAGAAGGACGCGCATGCGTCGACTGAAGGTTGCGGTCACCGTGGCACGATTCATGGCGGAAGTATAGACTGCGGGCATCATGACAGCAGCTGATGACCGCACCGGCAACCTGATCTGGATCGACCTCGAGATGACGGGGCTGTGCACGCAGTCAGACTCGATCATCGAAATCGCGACAATCGTAACCGACAAGCATCTCAACGAGCTTGCCGAGGGGCCGGTCCTGGCTATCCGGCAGTCTCCGGAAACCATGGCCGGTATGGACGAATGGAATACTCGCCAGCACGGGGAGTCCGGACTTACGGCGCGTGTGCTCGAGAGCGAGGTTGATGCCCGTGAAGCCGAGCAGGCGACCCTCGAGTTTCTCCGCCAATGGGTGGACAAGGGTGCGTCGCCGATGTGCGGCAACAGTATTTGCCAGGATCGACGCTTCCTGGCGCGCGAAATGCCGACGCTGGAGGCCTATTTCCATTACCGGAATCTTGACGTAAGCACGCTGAAGATCCTGGCGACGCAATGGGCGCCGGCCGTTGCCAGCGGCTTTTCGAAAGACTCGGCACACCTTGCGCTCGCCGATATTCGGGATTCGATCGACGAACTCGCCTGGTACCGCGACAATCTGTTCGACACTGCCGTACTCGAGTCATCGTCAACAAATGACTGAACCGCTTTTTGCCGAATCGGCGGCCCGGAATACCTGGCCGATCCTCGAAGTCCTGCGGCGCGAGTTCCGCGGGGTGTCCGAAGTGCTGGAGATCGGTTCCGGCACCGGTCAGCACGCGGTCGTGTTCGGCGCCGAGCTCGCCCCGACAGGCTGGCAGACCAGCGATCTCGAAGCCAATCTTGCGGGCATCAATGCCCTGATCGAGCGAGCGGGTGCAGGCAACGTGCGGGCTCCGCTCGCGCTCGATGTTCGCTCGGCTGCAATGCGCCCGGCGTCCTTCGATGCCGTCTTTTCTGCGAATACAGCCCATATCATGGGCATCGAGGCGGTCCGGGCCATGTTCACGCTCGTCGGCGATGTACTGCAGGCAGCCGGTGTTTTTTGCCTGTACGGTCCGTTTCGTATGCGTGGCAGGTTCAACACGCCCAGTAATGCGGCATTCGATCGAAACCTGCGGGCGCGGGACGCGGCCATGGGCATCCGTGATATTGAAGTGCTGGACGAATTCGGCGCGCTCTGCGGACTCCAGCGTCAGCACCTGTACGCGATGCCAGCCAATAATTTCATCGGCGTCTGGAAGAAGACGGGGGGCTGATGGCGAAGAAAGTGACCCACCGGGGCGGTTGCCACTGTGGCCGCGTGCAATTCGAAGTCGAAGCACCGGCCGTGATCGAGGCCCGGGAGTGCAATTGCAGCATCTGTCGTATGCTGGGCTATCAGCACCTGATCGTCTCTACCGCGGACTTCCGCCTCCTGCAGGGCGAGGATGAACTGACGACCTACAGTTTCAATACCGGTATCGCAAAGCACCGATTCTGCCGCCACTGCGGCGTAAAATCGTTCTATACTCCGCGTTCGCATCCGGACGGTGTGAGCGTGAACGTCCGCTGCCTCGATGAAGTCACCATCGAGGACGTTCGGCTGACACCGTTTGACGGCCGCAACTGGGAGCAGAATATCTCCCAACTGTCGCCGATAAGCGACTGATTTATAGAGATATAAACTGGCGCTGCCAGTGGGCTTGTCTTATAGTTGCGCATCATGAATCCGTACAAATTTATTCTCAGTATTGCGTTGCTGACGATGTCGGCGGTGGCGAGCGCCGAGTCCGCCTGGGTGACCGACGAATTCGAAATCACGCTGCGATCGGGGCCGAGCACGAGCAATGCGATCGAGCTCATGGTCAGCAGCGGCACGGAACTCGAAGTCCTCGAGCGGGACGCCGAGTCGGGCTATACACGAGTCCGGACCCAGGGCGGAACCGAGGGTTGGGTGTTGACGCGTTACCTCATGGGGGAGCCGAGTGCCCGGGAGCAGCTCGAGACCCTGACGAGCCGGCTGACGAACGCGAATTCCCGCGGCACCTCGCTCAATTCGCAACTCGCGGCTATCCGGGAGGAACACGACGCTGCGACCCGGCAAATTGCGACGCTGGAGCAGGAGAAAGCCGCGCTCGAGAGCGAGCTTGCGGAGATCAGGCGTACGGCTGCGAATGTGCTGTCGATCAACGAGCAGAATGAATCGTTGATGGAGCAGCTGACAGCGGCGCAGATCCGTGCCGATACGCTGGAACAGGAAAATCGGACGCTCGCGAGCCAGACGACCCGCTACTGGTTCATCGCTGGCGCACTCGTGCTGCTTGTCGGGATGTTGCTCGGGATCTGGTTGCCACGAATACGCTGGCAGCGGCGCTCGCGCTACGATCGTTTCTGAGTGGCCGTCTGGCCGCCGTCTTCGGCCGGTCAGATCTTTTCGCCGGCCAAAAACATCCAGGTCTCGATGACCGTATCGGGATTCAGTGACATGCTTTCGATGCCCTGGTCCAGCAGCCAGCGCGCCAGGTCGGCGTGATCCGAAGGGCCCTGTCCGCAGATGCCGACGTATTTTCCCTGTGCTTTGCAGGCCGAGATAGTCATGGCGAGCAGCGCCTTGACGGCATCGTCACGCTCGTCGAAATACTCGGCCACGAGTGCCGAGTCCCGGTCCAGGCCGAGCGCCAGCTGCGTCATGTCATTGGAGCCTATCGACATGCCGTCGAAGTACTCGAGGTATTGCTCGGCCAGTAACGCGTTGGTCGGCAGCTCCGACATCATGATCAGTCGCAGGCCGTCGACGCCCCGTTCCAGACCGTTTGCGGCCATCAGTTCGACGACGTCCCGGGCCTGTTTCACGGTCCGGACAAACGGGATCATGACCTCTACGTTGACAAGGCCCATCTCGTTGCGGACCTTGCGCAGCGCCCGGCATTCGAGTTCGAAGCAGGGGCGGAAGCTGTCTGCTACGTAGCGGCCCGCACCGCGAAAACCGAGCATCGGGTTCTCTTCGTCTGGCTCGTAGCGTTCGCCGCCGATCAAATTGGCATACTCGTTCGACTTGAAGTCCGACATACGCACGATGACGGGCTCGGGCGCGAACGCCGCCGCGATCGTCGCTACACCCTCGGCGAGCTTGTCGACGAAAAACTCGACGGGATCCGGGTAGCCGGCCATCTGATCATCGACGGCCGCTTTCGTATCGGCATCGAGAGTGTCGTACTCGAGCAGTGCCTGCGGATGAACGCCGATCATGCGGTTGATGATGAACTCGAGGCGGGCGAGACCGACACCGTGATTCGGGATGCTGGCAAAATCGAACGCGCGGTCGGGGTTGCCGACGTTCATCATGATCTTGCAGGGGATCTCGGGCAGGTTGTCCAGCTCGATACTGGTTTCCTCGAAGTCGAGGCGTCCCTCGTAGACGAATCCCTCATCACCCTCGGCGCAACTCACCGTTACGTCGTTGCCGTCCTTGATCACTTCAGTGGCATCCCCGCAGCCGACGACGGCCGGAATGCCGAGTTCGCGCGCAATGATTGCCGCGTGGCAGGTTCGCCCGCCACGATTCGTGACGATGGCCGAGGCGCGCTTCATGACCGGTTCCCAGTCCGGGTCGGTCATATCCGAGATGAGCACATCGCCTGCCCGCACCCGATTCATTTCTGCAACCGAGCGAATTACCCTGGCCGTTCCCGTGCCGATCTTATGGCCGATACTGCGGCCCGTTATGATGACGTTACCCGTGTCCTTGAGCGTGTAACGCTGCACCGACGTACCGGAGCGGCTCTGGACGGTTTCTGGCCTGGCCTGCAGGATATAGAGCTTGCCATCCTTGCCGTCCCTGGCCCATTCGATGTCCATCGGGCGTCCATAGTGTTGCTCGATCGTGACGGCCATCTTCGCCAGTTCGACGATTTCCTCGTCGGTAATGGAAAACGACAGGCTATCGGCTTCGTCCACTTCAACCGTTTCCACGGTCTCGCCCGTCGGCGACTCGTCACTGTAGACCATCTTGATGGCCTTGCTGCCCAGGTTCTTGCGCAGTATCGGATGATGTCCCGACGCGAGCGCCGGCTTGTAGACGTAGAACTCGTCGGGATTGACGGCGCCCTGCACGACGGTCTCACCCAGGCCCCAGCTTGCGGTGATGAAAACCGCGTCACGAAATCCGGACTCGGTGTCGAGCGTAAATACGACCCCGGAGGAGCCGATGTCGCTGCGCACCATCAACTGCACGCCGGCAGAAAGAGCGACCTCGCTGTGTTCGAATCCGTGGTGCACACGGTAGGCAATCGCCCGGTCGTTGAACAGTGAGGCGAACACCTTGTGCATTGCATGATCATGCCGTCGAAACCACGCACGTTGAGGAAGGTCTCCTGCTGGCCGGCGAACGACGCATCGGGCAAGTCCTCGGCCGTCGCAGATGAGCGCACCGCGACTGCGATATCGGCGCCGCCGCACAATTCATCCCACGCCGTCCTGACCTGTTGCATGAAATCTTCCGGCAGTGGCGTGTCGAGAATCCATGCGCGAATCTTCGCGCCGGCGTCACTCAACGCATCGATGTCATCCACGTCGAGATCGCCCAACAGATCATGAATGCGCTGATCCAGGCCGTCTGCCGCGAGGAACTGGCGGTAAGCAGCGGCTGTCGTAGCGAACCCGCCCGGGACGCTCACCCCAAGATTCGCAAGGTTACTGATCATCTCGCCGAGCGAGGCGTTCTTGCCGCCAACTGTTTCGACGTCGTCCATGCCAAGCTCTTCGAGCTTGATTACATAAGGCTTCAAGTCAGACTCCCTTGTGTTCCACAGCAGGAAATGGACAATCCTTCAGATGGGTGAGCGCGTCGTATTCTTCGTGTCGGACCAGACCGGTGTTACCGCGGAAACGCTGGGCCACAGTCTGCTTACTCAGTTTGCCGGTCAGGAATTCCGGCACGTGACTTTGCCATTTATAGATTCTGATGACAAGGCACAGGAAGCTGTCCGTGTGATCGACGCGCGAGCCGATAATGAGGATGTTCAGCCGATTGTTTTCTCGACCATCCTGCAGCCCGATCTGCGCGACATCATCAATCGTTCGAAGGGCCTTCATCTCGATATTTTCGATGCGTTTCTCCAACCGCTGTCTGCCGAGCTCGGCGAGGCGCCGCAATTCCTGTCGGGCAGGGCGCATGGCGTCAGTGACGTCGAATCCTATATGAAGCGTATCGAGGCAACGAATTTTGCGCTCGCGAACGATGACGGAGGAGTGAGCCGCAACTACGATGCCGCGGACGTGATCCTCCTGGGCGTGTCGCGCTCCGGCAAGACGCCGACGTGCCTCTACCTGGCTATGCAATACGGCGTCTATGCCGCGAACTATCCGCTGACTGAAGATGAGCTGGAAAGCGGAACGTTGCCGACGATTTTGCTAAAGCAAAGGAACAAGCTGTTCGGCCTCACGATCGAGCCGGACAGATTACGCGAGATTCGCAAGGAGCGTCGACCGGTCGGGCGCTACGCAACGGCTCAGCAGGTGCGGTTCGAGCTTCGGGAAGCGGAAAAAATCTTTCGCCGGCACGGCATACCTTATGTCAACACGACGGCGTTCTCGATCGAGGAGATTGCGAGCAGAATTCTTGATACTACAGGCGTGGAACGGAGAGTTCGACCCTGATATTGCCCCCCGCAGGCTGCTATATTGGGACCATGTTGCTCGATACGTATCTCGTTCCGGAAACCGTCGCGAAGCCCCGCAGCTTCGTCGGGCTGATGGCGCTCTATGAAAGCAACTATTTGCGCCTGCTGGGTCTCGTGCCGGAGCTCGATCGCCTGGACGGCTGCTTTCGGTCCCGCGTCGCCGGCGACTGCGACCTGTACCTCGAAATCCTGGAGCGTTCGCGCTACACCCTAACGTTGTCGCTGACCTACCAGTTTGAAACGGATGACGGACTGCACGTCAATCCGGATATCACGGTTCGAGCCTATCTGGACGGGCGGCAGGCCGAAGTTCTGGCCATCGGCAAGAAGCAGCGCCACCCGGCGTTGCGGCAGCTCGTGAGGGAGCACCGCGAGGAACTCGATCGGCGCTGGCGCTGCAACATGGTGCTCAACAAGTGGCTCGACTACCTGAGTGACCAGGGGCACCTCGTTCTTGAGCAGCAGGCCTGAGGCCCCGGCCCACGACACGAATCTGTCGATTCGGTCAGCGAATTTCCCTTGACCAGCTGCGATGATGCGGTCTGCAGACGTGCGCGGGCATCTGTCCGGGCGTTGGATATTATGTAAAAGAGGTGCCGCGTGGCGAATTTCACGGGGATCTTCAAGGCGACCAGTGACGAGGCACAGGACACGGATAAGCTCGTGGACCTGTTCCGCAACCGTTCGGAGCTGAAGAAAGAGTTCGCCGAGTTGCGCGACGAGAAGCACCGACTCCAGGCCCGGATCAAGGAACACCGCGGATCGATCGAGCGGGTAGAGCAAAAACTCAATCACCTCGAATCGCTGCTGCTCGATCCGGAGTGGGTACACAACGTCGTGGCGTTCTACCAGTTGCGACGTCTGGGTGCCCATTTTGAATCACGGCTCGCACGATTTGCCGAGCAGTTGAAACAGCAGCGCGAGAAGCGCGTTCAGGATCAAATGATGACAGTGTGGAGCGAGCGGCAGGCACGGGACAGAGCGCAGATCGATGAGGCGATCGGGAAGCATCGGGCGCGCCTGCAGATGCTGGAGGACCGACTCGAGAGGGAGCGCCACAAACTCCGGACAATGCGTGGCCTGGAGAGGCTGCGGCAGGGCCGGTCACAGGAAGCGCACATCGAAGAACTCGAGGCCGGGCTCACCGACGCACAGGCACGAAATGAGGCTCTCCTCAGCGAACGCGATCGGCTCGCCGATACAGCGGCACCGCCCCACGAAGGACTGGATATCGCGGCAAAACGCTCGATCAATTTCATGATCCTGTCCTTCGCGCAACAGCTCTACCTGGACTACTACGAAGACAATCTCGCCGCCATGGCCAAGGAGGCCAGCGAGAAGAGCGTCGGTGCCGTCAATTACGGCAGCAAGCTGGACTGTGACGAGCTGATCGAAACATTGCACCAGCGCAGGCAGGAGGTCGGTGAGCGTGATGACGCGAGCGCCATCTTGCAGGAGCGCGCCCGGCATATCGCGAGGCAAGCACGGTTTCGCAACAAGGACGAGACGGTGCCGGAATCGGCGTCCGTCATGGAGATCTTTGATATCAAGGCGAACGGCGCCGTCTATCGGCTGGATGCCAACCTGCTCGGCGAAAACTATTTTCGAATTGCCGACGTCCTGAGCCGCTAGGGATCAGATGTCGCGGCGATACATTTGCCGTTTGAGGGGCAGGACCTTACGATCGGCTCCGCTCTGCAGCCCATTGTCGCTGCTTGCATCCTCGGTCTCGGTCTCCAGTTCGGTCTCGTCGATGACGTCATTCGATGACTCGTCGGCAAAAGCGCCGCGCGCGGCGGACTTCGCATCCGGCTGAAGCAGGTGATGCTGGAGATTGTCATCGCCGGAGCTTACCGGTGATGCCGCAAGTTCCGATGTGGTAGGGCGAGAGACGACGGGCTTGCTGTCGTCGCACTGCAATGCGGGGCCGGGTGCGGCGAGGACCGGCACCGTTGCCAGTCCAACCATGACGAGCGCAGCAGGAACTGCAGCGATTGAGTACGCTTTGGGTGTCTTGAGCCTGCTTGACATGGCGAACCCCCTGCACACGACCATCAAGGTGTTATAGTCGAGTATAACACCGGATCATGCGGGGTCAACCCTGCGGGCCAACTCGAGCCGTGCGCTTGGGCTCGCTGAGCTCCCTCAATTCGGCAAGATCGGTGACAATGCCGGCCGCCTGGTCGAGCTGGATATCGGGTATATCGTCCTCGTCGATGTCGTCGAGACTCTCGATAGGCTCCAGCCCGAGTGCCGCGCGCCGCTCATTCTCACGATCAAGCCGGCGCTCGAGATCCTGTTCGCGTTCCTCCCGCCGCGCCTCGATATTGAGCGACAGCTCCTTGCGCGACGTGATTTCCTCGGCGGCCCGGATCGTGTCCATCTGGTAGCGGAAGTTGGGATCGTCCTTGACGCGCTGCTCATAGGATGCCATCAGGGAATCGATGGTTCCGTCGAGCGGCTTGCCGGCGCGAAAACGCGTCGTCTGAATCGTGTCCCAGGGCAGGGCGCTGTCGCGTACGCTTTCGCCGATCAGTTCTGCGTTGATGTGGGACGGCAGCTCGATATCCGGATTCACGCCGCGGTGCTGCGTGCTCTCACCGGTTACCCGGTAGTATTTGCCGATGGTCAGAGTTAGCTGCCCGAAGCCGTTGTCGTCCTCGCTGCTGAGGTACTGGTCGAGGGAATAGAGATTCTGCACCGTTCCTTTGCCGAACGTCTGCTGACCGATGATCACGCCGCGCTCGTAATCCTGGATGGCGGCGGCAAATATTTCGGATGCAGAGGCGCTGTAGCGATCGACGAGGACCGCCAGCGGCCCGGCGTAGGCGACTCGCGCAACCGGATCGGGGTCGTCAAGGCGGCTGACGCGGCCCGTACCGTTCCTGAGCTGCACCACGGGCCCGTTGTCGATAAACAGGCCCGACAGGGCCGTTGCCTCGGTCAGGTGGCCGCCGCCGTTGCCACGCAGGTCGACAATCAGGCCGTCGATGCCTTCATCTTCGAGCTCTGCTATCAGTCGCTTGACGTCTTTCGTCGTGCTGGTGAAATTCTTGTCACCACGGCTCAGCGCCGGGTAGTCGCGGTAGAAGCTCGGGACCTCGATGACGCCGATGCGCCACTCGCGTCCTTCCCGGGGCACGGTAACAATGTCGCTTTTTGCCGCCTGCTCTTCCAGTTTGACCTGGTCACGCGTCAGGTCGATGTACTCTTTCGGGCTGCCAGGGAGTGAGTTTGCCGGGATGATCTCGAGTCGAACGACGGAGTCGGCGGGGCCCCGGATCAGTTCGACGACATCGTCGAGGCGCCAGCCGATGACGTCGACGACATCGCCTTCGCGTCCCTGTGCCACGCCGGTGATCCTGTCTTCAGGCTTCAGTCGCCCGTCGATTGCTGCCGGACCGCCCGGAATGATACCGGCGATCTTGACGAAGTCGTCGTCGGTCTGCAGTGATGCGCCGATGCCGAAGTATGACAGGCTCATCTGGATCCGGTATTCCTCGGAGTTACGTGGCGACAGGTAACTGGAGTGCGGGTCGAGCGTGTGCGCAAACGCGTTCATGAAGCGCTCGAACACGTCGTCGTTGTTGACCTGGTCGAGGCGTCTGAGGTAGCCCTTGTAACGCTTGGTGAGAACCTCCTGGGCCTTTTCCCAGGTCTCGCCCTCGAGAACCAGGTTCAGTGCATCGTTCTTGACGCGCTTGCGCCAGATTTCGTCGAGTTCCGCCGAGGTCTTGGCCCATGGCTCTTCCGAGCGGTCGAATTGATAGGACTCGTCAACCGTGAAATCCGGTTCGCTCTCCAGCAGGGTGAGGGCATAGCTGAGTCGATCGTGGACCCGCGTCTGGTACACCTTGTACATGTCGAAAACCGGGTCGAGTGGCTGCCTGCCCACCATGTCGTCGATCTGGTAGCGATACGTTTCGAAGAATTCGACGTCATCCGCCAGGAGGTACATGCGGTTGCGATCGAGGGTCTCGATGAACAGGTCGAGAACCCGGGCGGACAGTTCGTCGTCGATCGCGATGCTGTTGTAATGCTGCTTTTCGACGAACTGGGTCACCAGCTCGCCGATATTTTCGTGGCGCTGCTCCGGATGCAGGAAAGCTTCCTCATCCGGTGCGACATTGGCGCCGTAGGCGGACCAGGCAACGAGAACGGCGGTTAGTCCGGCGATACGGTGCAACTGGCGAGATCTGGGTTTGGTCAACGTATTCTCCAGTACAATCTCAAATTTACTCACGGCTCGAATGTCTTTGAGCAAGGCTAGTTGTACTGCGGCCTGCGATCAAGGGGGCATTCGCCATAATCATTAATGTCTTGCGTTAAATATAGACCGTCTCGGAAATAATTCCATGCGACCATTGTCCGTCGTCACTCTCATCGTTCTCGGGTCGTCGTTCGCAATCACGTTCAGTCTGTCCGCGGTGATCTTCGTCGTGCTCGTGCTCGGCGACGAGTATCCGCGCCTGCAACGCGAGTTCGACGCGCTGTTCACCAGTTTGCTCCTGTTTATCGGTATGACCGCTGTCGCGGCAGCAAGTTTCTATGCGCTGATCAGGAATCACGCGGCACGCTTTTGGTTGAATGCCGCGATGTGGCTGGCGCTTCTCGGCGTCGGCTACTACTACTGGCCGTAAGTTCGGCCTAACGGAGCAAGCCGCGGCCACTGCCGCGGCGGCGACGCATTCGCGCCTGGAGTTCCTTGCGACGGGCGTCGAGCCAGCCTTCGCGACTGACCGCCCCCCCGTC
>JARRMH010000040.1:0-17030 GCA_037386205.1 Woeseiaceae bacterium
GGCGTGGACAGCGATGTCAACAAGGTGAGCTATCATCTTGGCGAGGGGCGTCGGGTGGTCTATGCCGATGCCGAAGATACGTCCCTCTGGCATCACCTGAACACCAGCGGACTGCGCGCCATTCTGCTCGCGCTGCCGGACCTGGAGGCCAAACAGATCGCCAGCCGCGAACTGCGTGCCAGCGGCTACAAGGGGCTGCTGAGCGCGACCCATACTTGGGACGAGGAACGCGAACCGATCCTCGCCGCAGGCTGTGACGTAACCTACAACTACTTCAACGAGGCAGGCGTGGGCCTCGCCCGGGACAGCTGGAACGCGATGCCGGGGGCGAAGGCAGCGCAAGAGCGTGCGCCGCTTGCAGAGCCACTCTAGCTGGCAGGCACCGCCAGCGTTGCCCGGCCGAAATTCTCCACGTGCAGACCGAGGTTTCCATGAGGATGTTCCTTTCAGATTTGAGTAGGGGACCCTGCCGGGCGGCCGCAACGATTGAGGCCACGGCCCGGTATGGTAATCTGACGTCCTGCTCCGGTATCGGGGAGTGGCAGACCGCTATGCAACACAGACCGCTGTTTGTTCGCCTGTGCGAGGGTTTCGTCGACAACCTCGCGCTCATCCTCAGGGTTGCCCTCGTTTGCGGGGCAATTGTTTTCGTGCAGCAACTCGGTGACGTCCGTGAGCGTTTTGCAGCGCGTGAGCACGATACCGCGCCGCCACAAGCCACTGCCGAGGAGCCACCGGTGCAGCCGGATCCCGCTGCGCAAGATGACGAGCCGTGGCTAAGCGACGGCGTCCGGCATGCATTGAATTGCACCCATACTGAGTACCGGAATCGGCACTATGACGAGTGCGTGCAGGAGCCTTCGGACGTGTATCGGAGACCGGCGGGGGAAACGGAGGACGATATCGGTTTTATCGCCCGTGACGACGCCGTACTCTACGCACGGCTGGATCCCGCCGCTAACTGATCAACCGCATTTGCTGTCGCCACAACTGAGGCAGGTCATGCACCCATCCATCATGATGACGGCCGTGGTGTTGCACTTGCTGCACAGCTGCGCGCCTTCCGGGTACTCACTTTTCGAAAACGCGTCGGTTTGCTTCCGGGCTTCCTCGTACTCGGCACGCTTTTTCTCGATGAGCTTTTTCTGATGCTCGTCGAGACCCGGCTGCGGCATCATGCCGATGGCAATCAGGTGCTTTTCGACGATGTGACCGAGTTCCGCGATGATGGACGGCATGTACTTGCCGCCCGGCTGCCAGTAACCGCCCCGGGGATCGAATACGGCCTTTAGCTCCTCGACCAGGAACGTCACGTCGCCGCCTTTGCGGAACACCGCCGAGATGATACGCGTCAGCGCCACGATCCACTGGTAGTGGTCGAGGTTTTTCGAGTTGATGAAAATCTCGAACGGGCGGCGCTTCTCATGCTCGGTGCCCTCGTTGAGGACGATGTCGTTGATCGTGACGTACATCGCATGATCCGACACCGGTGTCTTGACCTTGTAGGTCGAGCCGACCAGCATTTCGGGTCGCTCGAGCTTCTCGTGCATGCGAATGACTTCGGCACGATCGCCGCCGCCTTCCCGCACAAAGTCGCGCTTGGCTTCGTCTTTCTCGTCCTTCTGTTTCTCGACGGCATAGCCGACGATCTTCTTGTCGATCTTGATCATCTAGAACTTCCCGTAATAGCCTTCTTTGAGCGCGTCGAAGAGATTGGCGGCCGTGTGCACTTCGCCGTCGTATTCGATCTCTTCGTCACCTTTGAGTTCGACCGTGGAGCCATCCTCGAGCGTAAACGCGTAGGTCGTATTCTTGAGGTCCTTTTCCTTCACCAGCACACCCTGGAATGCCTCGGGGTTGAAACGGAACGTCGTGCAGCCCTTGAGGCCTTGCCGGTAGGCGTACAGGTAGATGTCCTTGAAATCCTCGTACGGGTATTCCGTCGGGACATTGGCGGTCTTGGAGATCGATGAATCGATCCACTTCTGGGCAGCCGCCTGGATATCGACGTGCTGCCTGGGCGTAATCTCGTCGGCCGTGATGAAGTAGTCCGGCAGCGAATCGGCTTGTTCATCCGTGCCCTGCCCTGGGGGCATGGCCTTGTCGTCGACCAGGGCACGGTAGGCCAGCAACTCAAAGGAGAAAACATCCACCTTCTCCTTGGTCTTCTTGCCCTGCCGGATGACGTTGCGAAAATAGTGATGCGCAAAACTCGGCTCGATGCCGTTCGAGGCATTGTTCGCAAGCGACAGCGAGATTGTCCCGGTCGGGGCGATCGAGCTGTGGTGCGTGAAGCGCGACCCCGTCTCCGCGAGCTGTTCGACCAGCTCCGGATTCTCATCGGCTATGCGCTGCATGTAGCGGCTGTAGCGCGCGTGCAGAATGCGTCCCGGCACCTTGTCGCCCGCCTGGTAACCATCCGCACGCATCTCCGGGCGCCGCCTCAGCATCTCCTCGGTCACCTCGAACGTCTCGTTCATGATCGGCGCCGGACCTTTCTCCTGCGCGAGTTCCAGCCCCTCTTCCCAGCCTGCGAGGGCGAGTTGCCGGGCGACCTCTTCGGTAAACTCGACCGCGTCCGCGTCGCCATACTTCATGCGCAACATCGTGATCGTCGAGCCGAGGCCCAGAAAGCCCATGCCATGGCGCCGCTTGCGCTGGATCTCGTTACGCTGCTGCGGGAGCGGCAGGCCGTTGATCTCGACGACGTTGTCGAGCATGCGCGTGAACACCTTGACGACCTTGCGAAACGTTTCCCAGTCGAACTTCGCCTTGTGCGTGAACGGATCCTTGACGAATCGCGTGAGGTTGATCGAGCCGAGCAGGCACGACCCGTAGGGCGGCAGCGGCTGCTCACCGCAGGGATTGGTCGCACGAATGGTTTCGCAAAACCAGTTGTTGTTCATTTCGTTGACCTTGTCGATCAACACGAAGCCGGGCTCCGCGAAATCGTAGGTCGAGGCCATGATGACGTCCCAGACCCGGCGGGCCGGCAGCGTCTTGTAGACCTTGCAGGCGACCAGCCCTGCGGCGTTCTGCACGTAATTCCCGGCATCGGGCCAGTCGCGCCACACGAACTGGCTGCTGTCCGTGACGTCGTGGCGATCGTCATCGACTTCCTTCGGCGTCACGGGAAACGCCAGTTTCCAGTCCTCGTCGTCGATGACGGCCTGCATGAACTCGTCGGTCACCAGCAACGACAGGTTGAACTGCCGCAGGCGCCCGTCCTCGCGTTTTGCGCGAATAAAATCCATGACGTCCGGATGACCGACGTCGAACGTGCCCATCTGCGCCCCGCGCCGACCGCCGGCCGAGGAGACCGTGAAGCACATCTTGTCGTAGATATCCATGAACGAGAGCGGTCCCGACGTGTAGGCACCGGCACCCGTGACGTAAGCGCCTTTGGGCCGCAACGTCGAGAACTCGTAGCCAATGCCGCACCCGGCTTTGAGTGTCAGCCCGGCTTCGTGCACCTTGTTCAGAATATTGTCCATCGAATCGCCGACGGTCCCCGACACCGTGCAATTGATCGTCGACGTTGCAGGCTTGTGCTCGAGGGCACCGGCGTTCGACATGATGCGCCCGGCCGGAATGGCACCGGTGCGCAGCGCCCAGACGAACTCCTTAAAATAATGATCCCGCTTTGATTCGACTTCGACATTGGCCAGCGCCCTGGCAACGCGCTGATAGGTCTCGTCGATCACGCCATCGATCTTGGTGCCGTCTTTGGCAGCCAGCCGATACTTGGCATCCCAGATATCCAGCGATGCGGGTTGAAATTCGATGTCCGTGACCGTTTGCGGGTCCAGATTGACGGCAGACTTCATAGGTACTGTTACTCCCCTGTACTCTCCCCCGTGCTCTCAGGGGAGGCCCCGTTTGCTTCCTTCGACTCACCTTTTCAGAGAAAATAAGGCCCCGCTCGCCGGCGACCAGAGAGCGCGCGACGAGTGCCGTTCCGGCCTCGATTCTCTTTTGAACCAGACACAAGATGTTGTGCCGATGTGGTGCATAGACTATGCCCGCAGCCCCCCTCTGTCAAGGGTTTGGTCAATTTTTCTCGGCAAACGTTTATTAAATAAAAACAGTAAGTTACGAGATATTTACGATTTATTGCTTCAAAAGACAGCGAAATTAAATGACACTTTCGTTAAATGTTAAAAACACAACATATAGTGGCAACTTTTATCGCAGAATCGGGCTCTTGAAAAGCCTTTTGGCGACCCAACTTCAGCCTCCGACAACAAACTTTCTGCTGGAGGAAATACCATGAACGTTACTCGTTTCGAACCCTGGAACTACCTGGACCTGCTGCACCGCGACCTGGACCGGCTCGCCGCCCGTCGCCGCAGCGACGATGACCAGAGCGCCGTCGCCGACTGGGTGCCGGCCGTCGACATCGTCGAGGAGGCAGACCGCTTCGTGCTGCGCGCCGACGTCCCCGGCGTCCGTGCTCAGGACATCGACGTATCGATGGACAACGGCACGTTGAGCATCGCCGGCGAACGCCATGCGATCGCGACGGAAGAGAAGTCCGGCGTGCAGCGCATCGAGCGCGCAACCGGCCGCTTCCTGCGCCGGTTCACGCTGCCCGAGACCGCCAATGCCGAGGGCATCAGCGCGCGCAGTGCCGACGGCATTCTCGAGGTGGTCATCCCCAAGGCCCCCGAAGTCCAGGCGCGCCGCATCACCGTTGAAGCGGCCTGAGTGTTATCGTTCGGGATACCCGCGCGCGACCGTTCGTTGCGCGCGGGCATCTTTGTATGCAGGGCCGGAAATTCATAATCGGTTCAGTCAGCTGAACCTATCGTGACTTGCGGCATCCAATCTCAAGAAGCACGTATCTCGAGGCATCATATGTTTATCAAGCAGCGACTAATCTGGATGGGCCTGCTCCTCGCCTTCCTGTCCGGCGGCGCGCACGCGGCGCTCCCTCCCCTGGTCGGCGGCCAGGCCGTAACCAGCCTTGCACCGCTGATCGAGAAGGTGTCCCCCGCCGTCGTCAACATCCGCGTTACCCAGGAGCGCAGGGATCCCTTCGGCCGGATGCGTGAGGCCGGCGGTGCCGGCTCCGGCGTCATCGTCGATGCGGAGAACGGCTACATACTGACCAACCATCACGTTGTCGGGCCGGCCGATGAAATCGAAGTGAGCCTGATCGACGGTCGGACGCTCGATGCAGAGATCGTCGGCTCCGATGCTGCCACGGACATCGCGTTGCTCAAGGTGGAACCCGATAACCTGACCGACATGCGGATTGGGGACTCGAACGACGTGCGGGTGGGAGACTTCGTCATCGCGATCGGTAATCCATTCGGCCTGACCCACACGGTGACCTCGGGCATCGTCAGCGCGCTGGGGCGTACCGGAATCAGTCGCGACGGGTACGAGGATTTCATCCAGACCGATGCGTCGATCAACCCGGGCAACTCGGGCGGCGCGCTCGTCAACATGGACGGCGAACTGATCGGCATCAACTCGGCGATCATTTCCCGAACCGGTGATAACAGTGGCATCGGGTTTGCCGTCCCGACCGAAATTGCGAGCTCGATCATGGGCCAGATTCTCGACTTCGGCGAGATTCGTCGGGGCCTGCTCGGCGTCAACATCCAGACGATCGACCCGGCGGCCGCCGAGACCCTCGGCGCCGAAATCGAGGGCGGCGCGATCATTACGCGGGTCTTTCCGGGCTCCGCGGCAGAGGAAGCGGGACTCGAAGTAGGCGACATCATCGTCGGCGTGAACGACAAGACGGTCACTTCAGGCTCCGAACTGCGCAACACGATCGGCCTGTTGCGCTCCGGCGACACGGTCGGGATTCGCTATCTGCGCGACAACAAGTCGTTTTCAACCTCCGCCAGGCTCGGCAACGCCGATGATCAGCTGCTGTCGGGGGCAGACATACACCAGGGACTCACCGGTGCCAGCTTTGCGCCGGCGAGTGCGTCGAGCGACAGCGGCGTCGAAGTCACGGCGGTCGCCGATGGTAGTCCCGCCGCGCAGCGTGGTCTGCGGGCCGGCGACGTCATCACGGCGGTGAACCGTGTGCTGGTTCGCAACCTGCGTGACCTGCAGCAGGTTGCCGGCAGCAGCCGCATTCTGTTCCTGCTCGTGCAGCGTGGCGATCGCTCGCTGATGCTGCAGATACGGTAAGCTATGTGAATGTACTACGAGGACAGCAACCGGCCCCGCTTCAGGCAATTCGTCGGTGCTGTCCTCGTCCTTCTCGCCACGCTGTCGGCCCCGGCATGCGCCAGGGATTTCGAGGCTGCGCGCGGTGCGCTACCGCTACGCCCTGCTGCTCGGCCGGCGCGGCGAGCTCACGGAATTCCATCGGCTGTACGAGCATCACTACCGCAAGAGCGGGGTCGCCAGCCTCGATTGCCTGTCGGTGCAGGCGGATATCGAAGCCGGACGGTCCGAGAAGGTTCGCGCACGGGGCCTCGACCTGTGGCTGGTCGGCAGGAGCCAGGTCGACGAATGCGACGCCGTCTTCGACTACCTCAGGGACAATGGCCTGATCGGACGCGCCGAGCATGTGCAGCGCTTCGATCTCGCCGTCGAGAACCGTGAGTTCCGGCTGGCACGCTGGCTGGGCAAGGCGATCGACGAGGCGCATGTCGATACGGCAGTGCGCTGGATGGCCGCCCAGTCGAACCCCGAGCGTTTCCTCGCCACGCACGATCAGCGGCGTGACAGCGCGACCCACCGGGAACAACTCGCCTACGCCGCCGAGCGCCTGACATACCGCGACACCCACGTTGCGGCACATCACTGGGACATTGTCGAACCCCGTTACGCATTCACGGAGGAGCAGCGCTTGCGGATACGCCGCCACATAGCGCTGTGGGCCGCGCGGGACAACCTGCCCGACGGTTATCGCCGGCTCGTCGCACTGCCAGTGGCCGCCCGGGACGATGAGGTGATGCGCTGGCGGGCGCGCACCAGCCTGCGCGAACAGCAATGGCAGCGACTGCTTGGTGACATCGATGCGATGACGCCGCCCCTGCAGGATCGCCAGGAATGGCAATACTGGCGGGCCGTCGCACTGCAACGGCTGGGACAACCGGCCGAGGCGCGCGCCGTATTCGAGCGCCTCAGCAAAGATCGGAGCTACTACGGGTTCCTCGCAGCGGACGAACTCGGCAGGCCCTATGCGCTCGATCAACAGCCGCTGGTGGCCGACGAGTCCCTGCTCGCAACGGTGGCGGCCCTGCCCGACATCGTGCGGGCCCGAGAACTCTTCTTCGTCGGCCTCGAAGGCAACGGCCGGTCGGAATGGGATACCGCCGTGCGCAGCCTGCCGGACGAAGAAAAAAGACAGGCGGCAATTCTTGCGCACCGCTGGGGCTGGCACTCACGCGCGATCGCGGTTGCCGCGAGTCTCGGCGAATACGGTGACCTGACGATGCGCTACCCGCTGCCCTGGCAGGAGCAGTTCGAGCTGTCAGCAAGCGATGCCAGCATCGACCCGACCTGGGCGTACGGCATCGCCCGCAGCGAGAGCCTGTTCATGCGCGATGTGCGCTCGGGGGCGGGTGCGGTCGGCGTGATGCAGCTGCTTCCCGCGACGGGCAAACAGGTGGCCCGGGAGATCAAGGCGCCGTATGCGGGCATTGCCACGCTGACAGACCCGCTGGCCAACATCCGGCTCGGCACGAGCTATCTTGGGCAGATGGTGCAACGCTTCGGCGGCAACCGGGTATTGGCGACGGCCGCCTACAACGCGGGTCCGCACCGCATCGACGAGTGGTTGCCACAGGATGGCAGCGTGGATGCGCGCGCGTGGATCGAGACCATACCGTTCAACGAAACACGCAAGTACGTGAAACGCGTGCTTACGGCGCAGACTATCTTTCACTGGCGCCTGACGGGCGACGCCCTGCGCCTCTCGGACAACCTGCCGCCCGTCGCTGCTGCCGAGGACGTCCGGCTAGCGGCCCGCTAACTCGCGCGCTTTCTCGTAGAAACAAGGCATGTCCTCTGCACACGCCGCGAGCAACTCGCGGAACTCATCGAGCCGGCCTTCGTAAAGCATCATCGGGACCAGTCGCGCATTGTTCAATTCGCCGGCCAACCAGTTGCCGGGTTCGCGACCCTCCTCTTCGAGCCGTGAGCCGATCGCCTCTTGCAGCGCCTCCAGCCGGGCCGCCTTGCGGCGGCGTTTTTCTTCGACATCGATCTCCGCCGCATAGATCCGCTCGAGATCGTCGCGCGCAGCCGCAACGAGTGACATCAGTTGCCGGCGCAATGCCCGGCGGGCCTCGTATTCGGCCATCTCACTCTGCATGCCTCGCGCAGCGAGCCAGCGCTGCAAACCGGCTTCCTCGACGGCCGTGGCGAACGACTCATTGAACCCCGAGTCACCCTTGACGTACAGAACCTGGTGCGCCAGCTCGTGGAACAACACGGCGACCAGCCGCGTATCGTCCCAGCGCAGCATCGTGTTCAGCACCGGGTCCCGAAACTTGCCAAGCGTCGAATAGGCGGTGACACCACCGATCGCGACGTCATAGCCCTCCGTTCGCAGCCGCTGCGCCTCGCGCTCGGCATCCTGCTTGCGAAAGTAGCCGCGGTAACTCACGCAGCCGGCGATGGGGAAACACCAGGTCTTCGGCCGCAGCGAGAACTCGGGCGCGGCAAACACGTTCCAGACCACGTAGTCGCGCTCGATATCCGCGTAGCTGCGGTAGGTGTCGTTATCCGGCAGTGCCAGTGCAGCGACGGCGAAGTGGCGCGCCTCGCGGACCAGTTCGAGGCGTGACGCGAGTTCCGGCGATGTATCCTCGTCACCGATCACCTCGGCGATCGGCACGCGGCTGCGGCTGATCTCCCACTGCCCTCTGGCGGCCTGTACGTAATAGCAGCCATGCAGTGACAGGCAACAGAGTGCGAGGACGACAAGCCGGATCATTCGGGTACTATGACATGATGCACGTATATCTCGTAGGTGGCGCCGTGCGCGATGCAGAGCTCGGTATCCCGCACAGGGAGCGGGACTGGTGCGTCGTCGGGGCAACGCCCGGCGAACTGGAACACCTTGGCTACCGGCGCGTCGGCAGGGACTTTCCCGTGTTCCTGCATCCCGAAACCAACGAGGAATATGCGCTGGCGCGGACCGAGCGCAAAACGGCACCCGGCTACCACGGGTTTGACTTCGATTGTTCGCCCGATGTCACGATCGAGGAGGACCTGCGGCGGCGCGACCTGACGATCAACGCCATGGCCCGCGATGAAGACGGGCAACTGATCGACCCCTGGGGCGGCCGCGCGGACATCCGGAACCGGGTGCTGCGGCACGTCTCGGACGCGTTCGCCGAGGATCCGGTCCGCATCCTGCGAGTCGCCCGTTTCGCCGCACGGTTTGCGGATCTCGGCTTCGGTATCGCCCCCGAGACCATGCAGATGATGCAACGCATGGTCGAGGACGGTGAAGTCGATGCGCTGGTTCCCGACCGGGTCTGGAAGGAAACTGAACTGGCGCTCGCCGGCAACAATGCACGCGTGTTCTTCGAAGTGCTGCGCGAGTGCGGCGCGCTCGGCATCCTCTATCCGGAAGTCGATGCCCTGTTCGGTGTGCCGCAACCGGAGAAGTGGCATCCGGAAATCGACACCGGCGTCCACGTGATGATGGTACTCGACCAGGCCGAAAAGCTCTCCGGGGATCTCGACGTGCGCTTTGCCGCACTCGTGCACGACCTGGGCAAGGGCAATACGCCGCGGACGAAGCTCCCCGGCCATCCCGGACACGAGAAGCGCGGCTGCAAGCTGATTCGCAGTATGGCACGGCGACTGCCGATCCCGAATGCCTGCCGGGATCTCGGCCTGCTGGTTGCCGAGTTTCATACTCATGTGCATCGGGCGTTCGAGTTACGGCCCGGCACTGTGCTCAAGGTGCTCGAACGCACCGATGCGTTTCGCCGCCCCGAACGTTTCGAGAATTTCCTGTTGACCTGCGAGGCGGATGCGCGCGGTCGCGCGGGCCTCGAGGCCCGCTCTTACGATCAGGCGCGCTTCATGCGCGCGGCGTTCGCGGCAGCGGCGTCGATCGACGCGGCGGCGATCGCTGCGAAGACCGACAAGCGGCGCATAGCGGGGGCGATCCGCGCCGCGCGCGAGACGGCGATTGCCGACGTCAAAGAAGCAGCCACGCAATGACTGCGGCGAGAATCAGCCGGTAGACGGCGAATGGCAACAGGCCGATGCGCGTGACGAAGCGCATGAAGAACTCGATGCTCGCGTAGGCGACAACGGCCGAAACCGCGACGCCGAGGGCCAGCTCGCCCCATGCCACGGGCGTATCGCCGAGTATCATCTCGCCGCCCTTGTAGAGAGTGGCCAGCAGGATCACAGGCGCCGACAACAGGAATGAAAAGCGCGCCGCGTCCTGCCGCTCGAAGCCGAGCAGCCGGCCTGCCGTAATCGTCACTCCGGAACGCGACGTGCCGGGAACCAGCGCCAGAGCCTGGGCAGCACCAATGAACAGCGCGTCCTTGATACGCACATCGGTGATGCTTTTCTGGCGTTTCGCGTGGCGATCCGCCAGTGCCATCAGGATACCGTAGCCGGCAAGCGTGAAGACGATGACCGACGGATCGCGGAGGTTTTCCTCGATCCAGCCGGCAAACAGCAGCCCGGCAGCGGCCGCCGGGATGGTACCAAGACCAATGGCCAGGGCCATGTAGGCTTGCGGGGACCGGGTATCGCCACCGAGGAGCTTGAGCAGCCCGCGCAGCAGGCCGGCAATGTCTGTACGAAAAAACAGGACGACGGCCAGCAGCGACCCGAAGTGCACGGCCACATCGAAAGCCAGTCCCTGGTCGGTCCAGTCGACGAGAAACGGCACCAGAACGAGGTGACCCGAACTCGAAATGGGAAGAAACTCGGTCAGACCCTGCACAATGGCAAGCACGACGATCTGGATGGTTGTCACAGCGTATGCGTCCTGTCAGCGAGCCCGAATGCGCCCGGTCTTTCGATGATCCCTTTGCCGAGCGCAATGCATTTGAAGCGCTCGCCCATTTCCCCGGGGAGGGTAAGTGTTTTGACCTGCCGCGACAATTCCATCTGCTCGGCGGTCGCCCTCGACGTGAAATCGGCAAGTACCGCGTCCAGCCCGCCCGCAATGAGGAACTGGGCCTGGCTCGTATAGCCGACGACGTCGAGCCCTTGCGCCGCAGCCGCATTGGCCACGCCGCTGAAATCCACCCAGGCCGTCATGTCCTGGATGCCGGGCAATACGAATGGATCATCGTGTGCATGATGGCGGAAGTGACACCGCAGCCAACCCCTCGACCGGTCCCTCGCGAAGTACTCCCGACGCGCCACACCGTAGTCGAACAAAAAGGCAATGCCCTCGCGCAGCGTATGCGACAGGCCGCCGATCCAGGGAGCGGTCGCAAGGCAAACCTCGGACAGGTAACCATCGGGCAGCCGCCGTCCGAGGTCCTTTTCGATGACGGCTACCGTGTGTGCCAGATTGTCGGGCGCGGGCGCTTCGAGGTACCGAAACCCCCTGTCGTCCACCGCGACCCGGAGCTGCATGACACCGGCCTCGCGGCGAACGAATCGTTCCACGGGCATCGAGTCGAGTACCTCGTTGGCCACGATGACGCCGCGCAGTGCGTCGGGAACGGTGTCGATCCATTCGACGAGATGTGCCAGCCCGGGGACCCGCTCGCTCACGCAGGCCTGTTGCCGTTCGACGAGATCCGGGGAGACCTCGAGGATCCGATAGGCGCTCGGCAACGCGTCGAGTTCGGCCAGCGCTTCGAGCATATCGACGGCCAGCTTGCCGCTCCCGGCGCCATACTCGAGGATCGCGCCGCCATCGAACTGCGCGAGCACGTCGGCGCACTGGCGCGCAACGACGCGTCCGAAAACGGCCGACACCTCCGGCGCCGTTACGAAGTCGCCTTCCTCGCCGAACTTGGCCGAGCCGGACGTGTAGTAGCCCAACCCGGGTGCATAGAGCGCGTGATGCATAAACTCGGCAAAACTGATGCTGCCACCGGCAATGTCGATGTGCTCGCGGATGAAAGCGGCCACACGCTCGCTGTGTGCTGCGCTGGCTGCGTCCGGCTCGGGAAGTGATGGCGGCCTGTGGCTGGGCATGTCAATATCTCACGATGACCCGGGAAAGCATGGATGGAAAAGTCGTACTCGTGACCGGTGCGGCCCGCCGAATCGGCGCGGCTATTGTGACACGACTGCATGCCGAAGGGGCGCGCGTCGCAATTCATTTCCGCAGCTCTGCCAAACAGGCAGACCTGCTGGCGCAACACCTCAACGACATACGGCCGGACTCCGCGGCGACGTTTCGGGCAGACCTGCTCAAGGTCGAGCGTTTTCCCGAGCTGATTCGCAGCGTGGCGACCTGGGGCGGAGGCCTCGATGCACTCGTGAACAACGCATCGACGTTCTATGCGACGCCGGTCGGCGAGATTACCGAGCACCACTGGAACGATCTCGTCGGCAGCAATTTCAAGGCGCCACTGTTCCTGTCGCAGGCGGCCGCACCGCACCTGGGTGCTGCGGGCGGATCGATCGTCAATATCGTGGACATACATGCACAACGACCGCTGCGCGACCACCCTGTCTACGGCCCGGCCAAAGCCGCGCTCGCCATGCTGACGCGCGCTCTGGCGAAAGACCTGGCCCCGAAAGTCCGTGTCAACGGGATTGCCCCGGGGGCTATCCTGTGGCCCGAGGTCGGCATGACCGATGCCGCGCAGGAGAGCATCCTGCGCCAGGTGCCACTCGCGTGCGCCGGCGAGCCCGCTGACGTCGCCGGATGCGCACTTTACCTGTTGCGCGACGCACGTTATGTGACCGGCCAGATCATCGCCGTCGACGGCGGCCGCTCGATCGGCTGGTAACGCTAGAACGCGCCGGCAAGCTCGCGTGCCGCGTTGCCGCGTGACTCCGGGTAGCGGATATCGGGTTGCACGAACGGTGCCTGAATACCGTCCGGCGCTGCAACGACCGGGCATCCACCGGTTTCGGCGATGGCAACGGCCGCCACGATATTCGGGTCGTTGTCCGCGCCGACCGGAAAGTCCAGTACATCGGCTGCCGGGCAGTCGACGGGCAGGCCGTCGAAGTAGTCGCCGTTGCCATCGGCATTCGTCGTTCTGAACGAAGTGGGCCGGATAATCTTCTCGCAGAAGTCGATACCTACCTGCCCGACAGGCTTGCCGTACGTGTTGTCCCCGACGATCCAGACATCGGCATACGGAGCCAGTGCGTTGGTAACGAGTTCGCTTGCCGAAGCCGTCGCAAGCGTCGCGACGACGATCAAGCGCGTCAGGTCGATCGAATTGGCCTGGCGCGAGAAAAAGGTCGACGAGTTATTGGCCGGCGCCCGGTCGGCATTGAACTCGGTGTTCGAAAAGACGAGCCCGTCGTTCGCGAATCCGCCGAGGTAATCGCCCAGCAGCTCGGCCGTGGCGACGAGTCCGCCGCCGTTGTAGCGCATGTCGACGATGACGTCCTGCACGCCGGCTGCTATGAAGTCCGCGAAGATCCGGTCGAACTCGGCGTTCGCGGTGCTGACGAACGCCCGGAACTCAATGTAGCCGACGGGCGGCACGCCCGCGCCGAGACTAATGACCCGTGACTGCGGAACCGGGTCGATCGTTACGATGTCCTTGGTGATCGCGGCCGTATAGGTCGTGGCGTCGAGGCGCTCCATCTCGAAGTCGACCGTGTCGTTATTGTCGAAAAAGGCGTCGATACCCTCGTTCGTCACGATATTCGAATAAGTCCTGCCATCGAGCGTTACGACCGTCTGGCCGCGCTCGATACCGGCATCGGCAGCGGGGCTGCCTGAGAACACGCCCGTCATGCGCATCTCGCCATTCTCCTCGCGCCAGCTGAAGCCGAATCCCTCGTAGCGGCCCTCGCCGAAGTATTCCTGGTCGGCCTGCAATGAGCCGACCGAACTCCAGCGATCGATAGGATCACCCATGCCGTCCTGCGGTCCGTACGTGGTCGTCACCTGGAAAACCAGTTCCTCGGGCGTCGCGTAATCGGCGATGTCGATATCCGCGGGCAGCATATCGTTCCAGAGATACCAGGCGTAGAGCGCGGCGAGCACGAACTGTTTCTGCTCGTTGTTACTGCAACCCGTCGGCTCCGAACCACCATCGTTAAAGCCGCTGTCGCTGCCACAGCCGGTGACAATCAGTGCCGAAACCAGAAGAACACCAAACTTGCGCATTAAGAAAACTCCTTCAAAAATCTACCGGAACCAACTCGAGCGGATGCTGCGATGCATCGAATGTCCGCCAGTGGTCGAGCATCGTCCGGCCCGTTACCGGGTGCCGCAGGTCCGGTGCCAGCTCGGCGAGAGGTCGCAACACGAAACTGTATTCGAGCACATCACGGCGCGGGACGCGCACTGGCGGCTCGTCCCTGACGAGGCCATTGTAAAGCAGCAGGTCGATATCGAGAGGACGTGACTCCCACTTTCCCGAATCGCGGGTGCGCCCGACCAGATTGTGTATAGCCTCGATGCCCTCGCAAAGTTCACGCGGCGTATTATCGGACTCGAAAGCGGCGACGAGGTTCAGGAAATCGTCGCCCTCGAAGCCGACGGCCGCATTGCGGTACACGGCCGACACCTCGACGTTCCCGAAGCGGCGCCGCAGTTCCCGCACGCCGGTGCGCAGGTTGGCTTCGGGGTCGATATTGCTACCGAGGCTCACGTAGACGCGTGCCACGCCAACCTACTCCGGCCTGTCGCCACGCTCGATAATGACCCCGACGTCGCGGGACCCACGGATGGCACCGGGCTTGTGCAGGGTAACCTTGACCCACGCAACATCGAATTCGTCACGCACGATCGCGGCAATGTGCTCGGCCAGGGTTTCGACGAGCTGGAACCTCGACTCCCCGACGAACTGCTGCAGTCGCTTGGCGACGCTCTTGTAATTGAGCGTGTCGGCGACGTCGTCCGTCGCTGCTGCGCGGGCGATATCGGCGCTCATTTCGAGGTCGATGACCACGGTCTGGCGAATTTTGCGCTCCCATTCCCAGAGTCCGATGACGGTTTCGATCTCGAGTTCGTGCAGGAATATCTTGTCCATAGTGTTTCCGTTCAGCCGGCTGGCGGCACGTTCAGACTGTCGAGCGACCAGCGCGCCTGCGCCCGGATGGCCGCCGCCGTGTCGGCCTCGGTGCGCCGCAGCGCTCCGGCGACGGCGATCATTGCGCCATTGTCCGTGCAAAACGCCAGTCGCGGGTAGTAGACCTCACCGTCGAAGCGCTCCGCAATTTCCGCGCGCAACAACTTGTTGGCACCGACGCCGCCGGCCACGACGATGCGCTCCAACCCCTCGGCCGCGGCCGCCCGGACGGATTTCGCGACCAGCGTATCGACGGCCGCGCGCTGAAAGGAGGCGGCAAGATCCGCGCGGCGGTGGTCGAGGCGCCCGCGGGCTTCTGCCTTGCGCACCTCGAGCATGACGGCCGTCTTCAGGCCGCTGAAACTGAAGTCGAAACCCGGCTTGTTCAACATCGGGCGCGGCAAGTCGTACGCGCGTTCGTCGCCTTTGTCGGCCAGTGCCGCCAGCGCCGGCCCGCCGGGATACCCCAGACCGAGCAACTTTGCGGTCTTGTCGAAAGCTTCGCCCACGGCATCGTCGACCGTCGTCCCGAGCACCCGGTAGTCGCCCAGCTCACGCACCGCGACGAGCATCGAATGCCCGCCCGACACGAGCAGGGCGAGAAACGGGAATTCGGGCGGCGGTTCCTCGAGCATCGGCGCCAACAGGTGGCCTTCCATGTGGTGGACCGGGACGACGGGACAGTCCCAGGCAAGCCCCAGCCCTGCCGCCATACCGCCGCCCACCATCAACGCGCCAACCAGCCCGGGACCCGCCGTGTACGCGATCGCGTCGGGCCTGTCGACGTTTGCTTCCGTCATAACCTTTTGAATCAACGGCAAAAGCATCCGCACATGGTCACGCGAGGCGATTTCCGGCACGACACCGCCGTACACCGCGTGCAGGTCGACCTGGCTGTGCAGCGCGTGCGCCAGCAGGCCCTGCCCGGTGTCGTACAGCGCCACGCCGGTTTCATCGCAACTGGTTTCGATGCCGAGAACGATCATAGGCGGCGAATGATACCTCGCCGGGCGCCCCCGTAGGAGCGGCTTTGCGCCGCGAAACCTTTGCAAACGGCATTTTCCGGCGCTAGAATACGCGGCTCAGTCCCGGCCATGCGCCGGGTTTATTTATGTCTGGACGGAATACCTGAACAATGCCTAGCGTTCGCGTAAAAGAGAACGAGTATTTTGACGCTGCCCTGCGCCGCTTCAAGCGCGCCTGCGAGAAAGCCGGCATCCTGACCGAGCTGCGCCGCCGCGAGTATTACGAAAAGCCGACGCAGGAACGCAAGCGCAAGAAGGCTGCCGCGGTCAAGCGCCACATGAAGCGCCTGTCCCGCGAACAAGCCAAGCGCAAGCGTCTCTACTGACCGATTCTCCCCGCCCCTCCTCCGCGGGGCGACCACGAGGTTTCTTGGCCGTGTCGCTGAAGAACCAGATCAAAGAGGACATGAAGTCCGCCATGAAGGCCGGTGACAAGGACCGGCTCAAGGTGGTGCGCCTGATCATGGCCGCGATCAAGCAGGTGGAGGTCGACACGCGCCAGGAACTCGACGACGCCGGCACCCTCGCGGTCCTCGACAAGATGGTCAAGCAACGCCGCGACTCGGTCGAACAGTTCGAGAAAGGCTCTGGTCGTGGCGTAAATCAACGGACGCCCCGGTATCTCCTTTCGCCCGAGAACCCGAATCAATTTTCGTTCCATCAGCTGGCGCAGCATAGCCCCACAGTCCACACCCCGGATATGTTCGATATCGGCCCGTATAATCGGCTGACGATAAGCAATGACGGCAAGGGTTTCCAAAGCGGCTCGACTCAATCTTTGTGGTGATGGTTGAAGCAGCAGCTCAGCTTTCGAGTATTTATATGAAGAAAATTCGTGAGCTTGACGGCTTTATCGGCTTTGCCGGGATTGCCATAA
>JARRMH010000041.1:0-10922 GCA_037386205.1 Woeseiaceae bacterium
AGCTGGTCGACGACCGAGTAGGCGGAGTACGTCAGCCCGCCCTCGACCCTGAGTGCGGTCATCAGCATCGAGGTGAAGCGCCCGCCGAACAGCGTGTTGGCGATGCGCAGCTCGGCCCGTTGCGGGTAGTCGATCGCCACGCCGACGTTACCGAGCCAGAAATACGTCTGGGCTGAACCCGGTTTGTCCACGAGCAGCACCCGCCGTCCCTCGATCCGCGGTGCGGCGGTAACCTCGGGAAGCGCGGCAGCTGCCGGCTCCCACTGCCCGAATGCGTCCGTCAGCCGCGACTTCATCGCCTCGAGTTCAAAATTGCCGACGACCACAACGATCAGGCGGTCGCCGCCAAACTGGTCGGCGTAAAATTGCAGCAACTCCTCGTGCGCGAGGTCCGCGAGTGACGTCTCGCTGCCGAAGCTGGGATGCCCATAGGGGTGATCACCAAAAACGAAGGCCTGTGTATAGGCCGGCAACAAGGCTGACGGGTTCGAACGCCTGGCCGCTGCGATCGTCGCCACGGCGCGGTCGCGCTCTTTCAGGAACTCGTCCTCGGCGAGCGCCGGGCGCAGCAACATATCGGCCGCGAGCTCGACCATGAGCGCCGCGTCGCGCGACAGGAATTCGGCCGATACGGAAATGGCTTCGGCGGACGCGCTGGCCGACAGTGTGCCGCCGACCTCTGCCGCTGCTTCTGCAAACGCCGCCGCCTCGCGTTCGCCTGCGCCTTTTTGTATCAGGCTGGCGAGGAGTCCGGCCATGCCGCTGCGATCGGCGGGATCCGTGATACTGCCGCCCCGGACGACGGCGCGCAGGCCGACGAGCGGAATATCGTGTTTCTCGGCGAGCAACAGGACGGCGCCGTTGTCGAGGACGACCCGCTCGTAATCCGGCAGCGAGATGTCCTGCGACCAGGCAAGCCCTGGCGACAACAGCAACAGCAGCAGGAGTCGCTTCATTGCGCTTCCTCCTCGGCCGGTGCGTGCAGGACGCCCACGGTCATGTTGCCGCGGCGGAACACCTGGGCTGCAGCGGTGCGCAGTTGCTCTGCCGTCACGGCGGCCAGCTTTTCAGGGACCGCGAACAGGTTTTCGTAGTCGCCCGTGAATACGGCGTAGTTGCCGAGTGCCGAGGCTTTGCCGTCGATCGTCTGCAGACCGCGCCAGAAGGCGGCCAGCCCGAGGTTGCGGGCTTTGTCGAGTTCATCGGCGGTGACGCCCTCGGTCGCGACGCGCTCCAGTTCCTCGACGAGACGCGCTTCGGCAGCGGCAATGTCCCCGTCGGGTGGCAGGGTCAGGTAGAAATAGGCGAGGCCGGGATCGAAGCCGTCCGATTGCCAGCCACCGACCGACAAAGCCAGCTGTTCCTCTTCGACGAGGATGCGATGCAGCCGCGAGGAGGTACCCTCGGTCAGTATGGCCAGCAACAGGTCCATGTAGAGCGTTTCGGGCTCGCCCGTAGCCCCGGCATGGAAAGCGACGTGAATCAGCGGGGTCGCCGCGTCGCTCTCGATCGTGAAGCGCCGTTCGCCGTCCTGCTCGGGTTCGACCACGGTGACGGCGGCCGGCGGATGCTGCCGCGGAATGGGCGAGAAATACTGATCGGCGAGGAGGTAAATTTCTTCCGGCGTGACGTCGCCGGCAAGCACCATCGTCAGGTTGTTCGGCGCATAGTAGGTCTCGAAGAAAGACTCGAGATCCTGTTGCGTCCAGTTCTCGATGTCGCTCGGCCAGCCGATGATCGGGTTCTGGTAGGGATGTGCGATGTAGGCATTGGCGAACATCTGCTCGAACAGGCGGCCCTCGTTGTTATCGTCGACGCCCTGCCGGCGTTCCGAATAGACGGCGCCACGCTCGGTCTCGACGACGTCGGGATCGATCGCGAGGTTCATAAGCCGGTCGGCCTCGAGTTCGAAAATAGTCTCGAGGGCGGAGCGCGGGAACCAGTCCATGTACACCGTGACGTCCTTGCTGGTGTAGGCATTGTTCGAGCCGCCGGCCGCCTCCATTTCGCGATCAAAATCGCCCTGGTCGCGCGAGTCCGTGCCGTTGAACATCATGTGCTCGAAAAAATGGGCAATGCCCGTGACACCGGGATACTCGTTGCGGCCACCGGCGCGTACGAAATAGTAGAGCGCCACGTTGGGAATGTCGTGGTCCGGCCAGACGATAACCTGCAGCCCGTTGGGCAGGTTGAAAGACGATATCTCCGGGGGCACGTCCGCCCGTGTCGACGCGTCGAACACGGGTTTGAGCCGGAATTCTTCGAGCGTCTCGGGCGGCGGCGGCGTGAATTCGGGGAGCAGGCGTTCACCAATGACGGCAACGACGCCGAGCACGGCCAGCACGGCGACGGCTGCATTCAGTTTCTGCCCGGTCTTGTAGACGATCGATTGCGTCTGATCGACGTCGACCGCGCGCTGCAGTCCCTGCGGCGTGATCTCGTAGACCCAGGCAAAAATCAGCGCGACCGGGAAGCCGACGACCAGCAGCAAGAACACGAAGTCCCTGACCCATGGGGACAGGTGCAGCCCGGCGATCAGGTGCTCGACGATCCAGACCAGGAGCCAGCTCGCCACGACATAGAGCAACGCCACTTTCAGAACGTTGCGCCGCCTGAGCTCGGAAAAGAGAGACATGTCGCGTAGTTTAGCCGAGCAGGCCTTCCCGTCGATACAGGCGGGCGCACAGCCACGTCAGCACGATGCCGATAATCAGCGTACTGACCACGGAGATAGCGATATGCACGGGATTGAGGGGCTCGTTCTTGACCATGTCGACGAGCAGCAGGTGCTGGCTCAGCGACGGAATCAGCATGAATTCGATGCGCGGGCGCAGCATCAGGATGCTGACGATCAGGATCGGCAGGGTCGGGGCAATCAGCACGACGCTGAGCCAGGTCTGGGCTTCGCGGTAACTCTTGGTAAACGATGCGACAAGGGTCATGAGCGCCCCGCCGAGCAGAATGAACGGCAGAAACAGCAAGAGTGCGCCGAACACGACCGGCAGCCCGAAGTTGGGCGTCATGCCGAGCTGTTCGAGCGGCATGAAGTCGAGCACGAAATAAAACGCCAGCAGGCTCAGCAGCATGGACAACGTCATAAAGAGGCAGGTTGCCGCGATCTTGCCGTAGATCAACTGCGAGCGGGTGACCGGCAGGGACAGCAGCGGTTCGAGTGAGCCCCGCTCGCGCTCGCCGGCCGTCGTGTCGATAGCGAGATACATGCCGCCCATGAGAGCCGCGAAGATGAAGAAATAGCTCATCATGCCGAGCAGGATCGCGGAGCGGCCGCTCGGCGTGGAAACATCGACCTCGTCGATGGCGATTGCCTGGAGTGCCTGCGGGTTGACGCCGCGGGCAACAACCCGCAGGCCGCTGAGCAGCTGGCCGTACTCCCTTACCGCGCTGCGCACGCGCCGCGCATCCCGGTCGGCATCGCGATTGGCCTGGTCGGACACGATCTTCAGCAATGCCGGCGTCATATCGCCGAGTTGATCACCGAATGCCTCGGGAATCACGAGGACCACATCGTGTGTGCCTTCCTTGACCGCCTCCATCGCGGCCGCGAGATCGGCGGGTCCGGCAACGGTGTCGATATTCCTGCTTCGCATGAAATCGATGACGTTCGGCGCATGTTCGGCGCCGATTACCGGCAGTTCGAGCGTTTTCTCGGCATTCTCGAGGGAGCGCTCGATCGACAGGTTGATCACGAACGAGAACAGGACGGGGCCGAAGATCGGGCCCATGATCAGGGCCGACATCAAGGTTCGGCGGTCGCGGAAGTTATCGAGAACTTCTTTCAGAAAGACCGTGAACGTCGTGTTCATGCCGGCGGCGCCACCATCTGGATGGCCTTGACGAACGCATCTTCCATGTCCTCGCAGCCCGTGCGCCTGCGGATGCCCTCGATCGAGTCGTCGATCGCGACTTTGCCATGCGCGATGATACAGATGTCGTCACACAGGGCCGCGACCTCCTGCATGATGTGGCTCGAGAACAGCACGCAGCGGCCGCCGTCTTTGAGTTTCAGAATCAGTTCGCGCAGCGAGCGCGTCGCCATGACGTCCAGTCCGCTCGTCGGCTCGTCGAGGATCACGTTGCGCGGATCGTGGACCAGCGCCCTGGCGAGTGCGACCTTGGTGCGTTGTCCGTGCGAAAAACCCTTGGTGCGCCGGTCGGCAAAGTCCGTGATCTCGAGCAACCTGACTATGTCGTCGACGCGATCGTCGATTTCGGCCTTGTCGACGCCGCAGAGCTTCGCGAAGTACACAATGTTTTCGCGCGCGGTCAGCTGGGGATACAAACCGGCACCGTGGGGCAGCGCGCCGATCCGCCGCCGCGCCCCGAGGCTGTCGGTGACGACGTCGATGCCGTCGATGGTCGCCCGGCCTTCGTCCGGTCGCAACACCGTGTAGAGAACGCGCATGGTCGTCGACTTGCCGGCCCCGTTGGGGCCGAGCAGGCCGGTGATCTTGCCGTCCGGCGCTTCGAAGCTGACGCCACGCACGGCCTTTACCTTGCCGAAGGACTTGTGGATGTCGTCGACCCTGATCATGGGGCAGGTCCCGAGAAGTCGAGGAAGAAGGGCGTCACGAAGCTGCGCTCCATGCACTCGGTGTCGAGGCCGGCCGGATCCGCGGACTCGACAAAGTCGGCGACGATCCGGCCCGTGCAGCCGACGATGATCTGGCCGTGGCCCTGGTGTTTGCCGACGAGATGGGTCGCGTTGCCGAGCTCGACCGCCGCCAGCTCAGCATACCGCGGCGGCGTGATCGGGTCCGCGTCGCCCGACAGCAGCAGGAACGGGATGTCGGTCGCAAGCGGCACTTTGAATTCGGGGTCGATCGGCCCGGCTGGCCAGATAGAGCACATCGCTTCGAGCGTTTCGAGCTGGAATGAGCCCATGTAACTCGCCGCGATCGCTTCGTGGTCGATCGTCGTGGGATCGAGGAACGGCATGTCTTCGGTGCACATGACCGAGTTATGCATGCCGATCGCGAGTGTGTCTCGCATCGACAGGGCCGTGAGCATGAACTGCGCCGCGAACGGCACGAAGTTGCCCTCGGCCGCCTCGTGAATGAACAGGGGCAACAGGGCGATCGTGTTGGGATTGTAGGCAAGCAGCCGCACGGCGCCGGCGAACTGCCCCGAACCGAAAGTCACCTCCTGCAAGCGTCCCGTGTTGGGGTGGGGCACGGTCACGTCGACCGGTGCCTCGCGCAGGTCGGCCACGAGTTTCGCGAAGCTGGCCTCGATATCGGGAAACTCCTCGCTGCAGCGTTCGTCTGCGGCGCAGCGCGCGAGGATGTTGTCCACGGCGGCCTGGCTCTCCGTCGCGATCTCGGGGCCGAGGGCGATCTGCGGCGGAACGACCCCGTCGATAACGACCGTGCGGGTCGCCTCCGGATACCGGCGGGCAAAATGCTGGGCGACCCGCGAACCGTAAGAGACACCGTAGAGATTGAGCTCGGTGTAGCCGAGGGCCTGACGCACAGCGTCGAGGTCAGTGACTGCGACGCTGGTCGTGAAATAGCGTGGGTCGTGCGGCAGTTCCTCGAGACAATCCTGCATGTAATCCAGGGTATCCTCGAGCGAGAACTCGGTCTCGAACAGCAACGCATCGTCGTCGATCGGGCAGTCCATGCGGGCCGACTCGCCCGTGCCGCGCTGATCGACGAGCAGGATGTCGCGGTTACGGCGCACGCCCTCGAGGGCGTTGCGAACCTGCATGTAGAATTCGACCGTTCCCTGGCCGGGGCCGCCCGCGATGGGAACGAACGGATCGGGCGCCGGGCTCAGGTTGAGGGCCGGCACGACGGCGACGCGGATCCCGATCTCGCCCGATGCGGGATCGTCGGGATTCTCGGGCCGCAGCAGCGTGCCGCAGCGGGCCTTGGTCCCGGGCTGGCCCGGTCCCACGCTGATCCGACAGTCCTCCAGTTCGAGTTCGGCCGCTGTGCCGACCCCGGCCAGCAGGACCAGGGCGAGTGTGACGACGGCGTGACGAACGGCTTGAATTGTCATTATTGGTCCGTTAGTCCGAGGGACGCGCTATCTTGGACAACCCCCCCGAATTAGTAAAGTTGCGCTGGTAACGGAGCCGGCCAGAGACTAGAATCCGGCCCCCTTTTTGGCTAATTTTTAACCAATGTCCACCGAGTACGACGTCATTGTTATCGGCGGCGGCCACGCCGGAACGGAAGCGAGCCTCGCTGCCGCGCGCGCGGGTGCCCGGACGTTACTCGTCACCCACCGGATCGACGCGCTCGGCCAGATGAGCTGCAACCCGGCCATCGGCGGCATCGGCAAGGGGCACCTGACGCGCGAGATCGACGCCCTCGGTGGCGCGATGGCTCGGGCCATCGATCGCGCCGGCATCCAGTTTCGTACGCTCAACGCGTCCAAGGGACCGGCCGTACGCGCGACGCGCGCGCAGGCTGACCGCACCCTGTATCGGGCGGCGATTCAAGAGATCGTGCTCGGCCAGGCCGGGCTCGATGTCATCGAGGCCGCGGTCGACGACCTGCTCGTGAAAGGTGGCCGCGTCGCCGGCGTCGTCACCGCAAAAGGTGTCAGCCACCTTTCCCGCACTGTCGTCCTGACGACCGGCACGTTCCTCGGTGGCCGCATCCTCGTGGGCACATCGGAACAACCCGGCGGCCGGGTTGGCGACGCGCCGTCGATACGGCTGGCCGAGCGGCTGCGCGAGATGCCCTTCAACGTGGCGCGTCTCAAGACCGGCACGCCGCCCCGCCTCGACGGCCGTACGCTCGATTACGACGTGATGCAGGAGCAGCCGGGCGACGAACCCCGGCCGGTTTTCTCGTTTCTCGGCCGCCGCCGCGAACACCCGCGGCAGGTCTCGTGCTTTCTCACCAGGACCACCGGGGAGACGCACGACATCCTGCGGACTTCGCTCGACCAATCGCCGATGTACTCGGGCCTGATCGAGGGCGTCGGGCCACGCTACTGCCCGTCGATCGAGGACAAGATCGTGCGCTTCGCCGACAAGGAATCTCACCAGGTGTTCGTCGAGCCCGAGGGCCTCCACACCGACATCGTCTACCCGAACGGCATTTCGACGAGCATGCCGGCCGACGTGCAGCAGCGCTTCGTGCGGTCGATCGTTGGTTTCGAGAAAGCGGTCATCACCCAGCCCGGCTATGCGATCGAGTACGACTATTTCGATCCGCGCGACCTCGAGGCGACGCTGGAGACGAAGCACATCGAGAACCTCTATTTCGCGGGTCAGATCAACGGCACGACCGGTTACGAGGAGGCCGGAGCCCAGGGGTTGCTGGCCGGCGTCAATGCGGCACGCCGGGCGCTTGGCGAGGAGGGGTGGTTCCCGCGGCGCTCTGAAGCCTACCTCGGGGTACTCGTGGACGATTTGATCACGCGCGGCGTCTCCGAGCCGTATCGAATGTTCACGAGTCGGGCCGAGTACCGCCTGTTGCTGCGCGAGGACAATGCCGATATCCGGTTGACGGCGACAGGCAGGGAACTCGGACTCATTGACGATGAGCGCTGGGCGAGGTTCCAGGCCAAATGCGAGGCCATCGCCATGGAGCAGGATCGTCTCGCAAGTACATCGGCCAACGGCGCGAAGGCAACGGCGTTGCTCAAGCGGCCCGAGTTCGGGTACCGCGAGGTCATCGGTCTGATCGGCCGCAACGAAGCGCACGAGGCGTTCGATGACGAGCTGCGCGAACAGATCGAACTGCAGGTCGAGGTGCAGGCGAAATACGCCGGTTACATCGACCGGCAGGAGCGCGAGATTGCGAAACACGCGAAGCAGGAATCGCTGCGCCTGCCACAAGACATCGACTATGCGAGTGTGGACGGGCTGTCCAACGAAGCACGCCAGAAGCTCATCGCGGCCCGCCCGGCGACGCTCGGCCAGGCGTCACGCCTCGAGGGGATGACGCCGTCGGCCGTGTCGCTGCTGCTGGTTCATTTGCAGAAACGGCAGCTGCAAAAAACGGCCTAGTCGCGCCGGCACGCGAACGGAATTTCTGTCGGTGGTGGACGCGTGATGCCCTGCGCTTCGAGTCGCGCCATCAGGTTGGGAAACGGGCGCGGGTCGAAATGCGTGTAGTCAAGGAAGCCCGATAGCGCAAACAGCCCGTCCCCCTCGTCCAGGTACCGCACGGCTGCGGTAGCCTCCTCGTCTCGCCCGAGGGTCTTCAGGAACAGCCATTGATTGTCAATGAGATCGCCGGTTTCCATGTTCTGCAAGCCCGCATAAATTGCATCTGCATCGGCAACCCGGCCCTCAGCGCACGCCTGCCTGAGATTGACTATGGTTATGGACGATGGGTCATTGCTGCGGGCATTGTGCAGCCGGGCCAGCTGTGCAGCCCGGGCGACCTTTCCCGCGTACAGGAAGACCCGGTGTGCCTGATAAAGCGTATCCGCACTGACGTTCGCCCGACTGACCGCGGCCTCGGCCATTTCCAGCGCCGCCGGCACGTCGACCCGGTGCAGGTACTGGAATACGCCGCCGCTGGGATCGTCGGCCGCCATTGCGAGCCGCATGGCTTCACTACCGATGCGACGCGCCGTAGCGTAGTCGCCGATCAGAATGTAGGCGGACATCAGTTCAGCGCGTTCGCCATAGCGATCCGGGCGCGCCTCCGCCACCCGCCGGACCGCCGCGAGATAATCGGTCAAACGGATGTCGAAGCGGGCGCGAACCGCCTCGTATTCGGCCCGGCTGGTTGCCGAGCGAGCAAACTCCTCTGCCTTCGTAATCGCGTCGTAGAACCGTCGCCGGGCCTCATCATTCGAAATCGGCTCCTCGTACTTGAGCGCCTGCGCGGGGTTCAGGTGTGCGAGCCACAGCGCCGCCAGGGTGATATGCGCATCGACAAACGACGGATCGATCGCCACGGCCCGCTCGAGCAGGTCCACGGTTTCAGTCATCGACATGCCGCTGGAATAGTCGTTCGGGCTGGTGCGGACATAGAGCTCCCAGGCCTCGACGGACGTCGTTCCGGCCGACAGCATCCGTTGGAGCTCGTCCGGATCCATCGCGGTCTCCATCGCCTGGGCGATTTTCAGGGCGATGTTTTCCTGGATCTCGATCGAGTCCTCGGTGGTGCCGTCGAAGGTGTCCGACCAGAGGTGCGTATCGTCGGCTGCGCGAATGAGCTGCGCCGTCACCCGCAGCTTGTCGCCCGCACGTCGCACCGACCCCTCGAGAATATGAGCGACGCCGAGTTCCGTCGCAATACGTGGCAGGTCGCCCTGCGAATTGCGGTACTGAAACGACGACGTGCGCGACGCCACCCGCAAATCGGACGTGCGCGCCAGCGCGTTGAGGATCTCGTCTGTGAGTCCGTCGGCAAACCAGCCCTGCTGGCCGTCGGGCGAAAAGTCGGCGAACGGCAAGACCGCGATCGACTTGTCTGTAACCTCGTGTTCCTCGTTGGCCACGGGTTCCGGCTCCGGCGCCTGGAACTTGTCCCAGCCGAGCCAGATGACGGCAACGATCAGCAGACCCATGGTCAGCCGGTTAAGGATTTTCCCGGAACGCGGGTCTTTCGGCATGTCGGCCGGGAGGTCCTTTGCCTTCTTGAGGCCATCGGGCGTCAGTTCGAAGACCCACGCGAAGAACACCGCGATCGGGAAGCCGAGCACGAGCGCGATGATGATCATCTGCAGGAACCGGTCCGGCAGGTTGAACGCATCGACGACGAGATCCGCGACCTGGGCCAGCAGCCAGCCAACCACCGTGTAGGCTGCGGCCACCTTGAAAACGTTGCGGTGCCTGAGTTCCTCGAACAGGTTCATGTCAGCGCTCGCAGGCGAAGTTCATGGGCATCACTTCGTGGCGCATAACGCCCTGCTCTTCGAGCCGCTGCACCAGGTTGGGAAAGGGCGACGGGTCGAAGTGCGTATACGTCAGGAGTTCAGCCAGGCGAAGAAGGAACTCGGGCTGGTCCAGGAAGCGGAGCAGTTCCTCGGCCTCTGCGGTTCTGCCGAGCGTCTCCAGAGCAAGCCACTGGATGTTGTTGTCGGCGGGATTGAAGGGCGAAAAATCGAATGCTTGGTACAGTCCGTCCGCATCATCGATTCTGCCCTCGGCGCAGGCTTGCCGTATCCTGATCATCAGGCTCCACGTCGGGTTCGCGGCCACCCCGATATAGCGCTGGCCGACTTCTGCGGCTTCGGCATTGCGACCGGCCATCAACAGGATGCGGTGTGCCTGATAAAGATTTGCCGGGACCGGCGAAACCGGCTTGAGCATTGCATCGGCAAACTCGAGGCCGGCATCGAGATCGACCCGCGCGACCCTCGTCGATAATGAGCCCATCTGCTGGCTGTTGCCGAAATCGTGGGCCATGACCTCGTCGACAAACGCCCGGGCATCGTCGAAGCGCGACGCAACGGTAAGCGCCGCGAGGTGGCCGGCCCAGATTTCGCGACTGTCGGGATGATACTGGAGCCGCTCGCGGGTCAGCTCCACGAGGTCCGTGAAGCGGAGCTGCACCCGGGCACGCAGAATCTCGGCGCCGATGCGGTCGTCCTCGTTGCGGGCATAGCGCGCCGCATCGGCAGTGGCCCGCTCGAAGAGCGCCTGCAGTGCGCCCTTTGAAAGCTCCGGTGGTCCGGTCATTACGGCTGCCGGGCTGAGCCAGCCGTCCGCGATTTCCGCAAACAGCAGGTGCGCTTCGCCGAACATCGGATCCGCATCCACGATTTCCTCGTACAGGGACAGTATCTGCGCGCTGCGCCCGAAGGGGTCGAACTCCTCCATCGACCGGTAGAGTTCCTCCCGCATTCGGACATAGGCTTCCCACGCCGAAATCGACTCCGTGCCCGCGGCGACCATCTTGCGAAGCTCCGCGGGATTCATCGCGGTATCGAGCAATGAGGCGATCTCAAATGCGATTTCCTCCTGGATTTCGATCGAGTCATCC
>JARRMH010000042.1:0-10857 GCA_037386205.1 Woeseiaceae bacterium
GAGGTCCGCTGACTCCCTGGCGGGCTCCTGGCACAGACGGGACCGCTGCCCGGCGAACGTTTGCCAGGCAGCGGTTATCCAGATCGTCTGAACGGGATCGTCAGACTCGTTTTCGCCCGGTTACGAAGAAGAACAGGGCAAGCACGAGACCGACGACGAACAGTATCCACGCGATGTTGGTTGCGGCTCCCGCAATACCGCTGAAGCCTAATACGGCGGCAATCAGTGCAATCACCAGAAAAATAATCGCCCAGTTAAACATTTGTTGATTCTCCTTTTCGTGAATATCGGCTCCATGCCGGATTTGTGCTTCCGTTGCTCGAGCAATGCTCGATTACCAAACTAACGTGCAAGCCTCATGCCAATCTGGGCGTCATGCATGCGGGGAGTGACGCCTGCACGGAGTGTCGCGGGAAATATCCTGGCAGCCTGCCATCCCGGCGAGAAATTCTTACGGGAGCTTGAATCTTTTACCGGGATAGCCCGGTCGTGGCACGGTTTCCTGTTCTCGGCCATCAGGTGCGCCTCCGGCGCCTGTCGTTCCCATTCTTCTCCGTCCGCGGCATCATCAGTGCTGCGCGGGTGGAGGGTTTCATGCATGATTACGGCGCGGTAGCGCGTTCCCCGTCGGGAGACCCAGGGCTATGAGCCCACAAGATCAGCAATCGCCTACGAATAAGCCCTTCCGGCAAGTACTTGCGGCACTCGCCGCGAGCCTGTTTGTCGGGGCACTGGGAACCTATGCATGGAACGTCCTCCAGCAGCATGAAATCGAACACACCGCTGCGACGATCGAGAAAGGCTCTTATGCGAACCGCGCGGAGCTGGCCAAGCAACTCGAGAGGCAGTTTCATGCACTCCGGCAGCTTGCGGATTTCTGGAGTGACTACGGGCATCTGTCACCGGAGCTCTGGGACGACGATGCACAGATCGAGCTGTCCCACTATCAGGGCTTCGAGACGATCCTTTGGGATGACCCGAAGCGTGGCGTTCGCTACGTCATTTCTGCAAACGGCGATCCTTCGCTTCGCTATCGGCCGGACGATGATGAGTGGAGGACGCTCGCGCCTCTGAGAAAAGGTGCGACGGACGACGGCCAGGAGCGGGTGCTCGGCCGAAGCAAAAACGATGCCGGGCACGTGGTCTACCGAGTAGAAATGCCGGCCAGCGGCCCCGACGTCAGCGGTATCGTGATCGCTGCTATCAATGCGCATAAACAACTCGACCAGGTGCTCGGAGACGAGTTACCCGGTTTCGCCATACGAGTTTCGTGGGACGGCGATACGATCTACTCGCGCAACAATCCGGCCACGAACGTACCGGAGTCTTGGACACAGGGAGGCATGATTCAGTTGCCGGTCGGGTCGATGTGGCGGGTTACCCATACACCGACACCCGAGGCGGCCGACGATCTTTCGCGGCCGACGATGCCGGGCTTATTGGCGGCAATCTGGGGGATTGCGCTGTTATTCGGGGTTGTGATCTACCTTTACGGCCGTGTGCTGGACCGAGCCGCGTCGGCCGAAGCAGCGCAGGCTCGTTATGCTGCGTTGAACAGCAACCTCGAAAAGCAAGTGAATGAACGCACCCGGGACCTCGTGACGATCAGCCAGTCGATCGTGCATGATATTCGCGGCGCGCTAAACGTCATTTGCCTCAGCAGCCGGGCTGTGCGCGCCGAGCAGCCATCAGAAGAGTCGGCCGAGGCTGTCGACAGAATCGAGAGGGCTATCTCCCAAACCCAGACAATTCTCGATCGAACTCACGCTTTCGGGGAAGTCGCCAGCGCCGAGATGCGGCGCGAGAAGGTCGACATGCAGGCGATTGTCGAGCGTCTCTGCGATGAACTGATTGACAGGGAAGAGACAGAGCTCAGTATCGGAGATCTTCCCGCCTGCAGCGCGCAGCCGCTGCTTGTCGAGATCCTGTGGCACAACCTGATCGAGAACGCCGTCAAGTTCAGCCGCGAATCCCCCAATCCTTCGATTGTGATCGACGCTGACCGTAATGCCGATCCGATCGTCTACCGTCTCCGGGATAACGGTATCGGATTCGAGTCCGAGAAGGCAGATTCGATTTTCAAGCCATTTACACGGCTCGGATCCCAGGACAAACCCGGCCACGGCATCGGCCTCACCCTTGTCGCACGCATCGTGGAACGTCATGGTGGCAGCGTGTCCGCCGAAAGCGAACCCGGCGACGGAGCGACATTTTCCTTCGACCTCGGCGCCGATAGTTCACTGCACGATTGAACTCGTCAGCCGGACCGCCCGGCATCGCCTGTCGAAGTGCCGATAATGCACAGGATAAATGGAGTAGTCACTTTAGCGTTCTCTTTGCCACGGGTATTTTCGTCGCCGGGAGACAAGCTGGTCCCACCATCGATTTTCTGCAACCATGCTGAATATCGAATGAGGTCCTGACAAAAGAATTACGTCAAGAATCAACGCGACCTCGCGAGGGGAGTCACAGATGAACCGCCGACGCTTTATCCGTTCGTCACTTTCGGTTGCAGTTGCCGCATCGATACCGGGGTGGCATGCGCTTGCCGAGTCGTTGCTGCAGAACCCGACCAGCGTTCCGGGCGATATCGACGCCCTTACCGGCGACGGTGCCGAAATCACTTTGAAACGGGCTGCCGTCCAGGAGCTCAGTGACAGTCTGAGAGGCAAGTTGCTATTGCCCGGGGGGGATGCTTATGACCGGGCTCGCTGGTTACTGAATCCGCGGTACGATAAGTATCCGGCCCTGGTGGTCCAACCGACCGGGGCAGCCGATGTCCAGAACGCAGTGACATTTGCACGGGAAAACAATCTGCTTCTCGCCGTGAAGTGTGGCGGACACGCGGCATCCGGCACGTCGAGCTGCGACAAGGGTATGCAGATAGACCTTTCGCAACTCCGTAATGCGCGGGTCGATCGTGTCGCGAAGACCGCCCGTATAGCCGGGGGCAGCCTGTTGGGAGATCTCGATCATGAGTCAATGTCGCACGGGTTGGTCACGACCGCGGGCTCCGTTTCTCACACCGGTGTCGGTGGCCTGACACTGGGCGGCGGGTTCGGCCGGCTCGCCCGGCGCTACGGCCTGACCATAGACAATGTCCTGGAAATGGACGTCGTGACACCAGATGGCAGATTGCGCCGGGTCGGACCCGACAACGACGCGGATCTCTACTGGGCATTGCGCGGTGGCGGCGGCAACTTCGGCGTCGTGACGTCCTTCCTGTTCCAGCTGCATGAAATGCAGCGTGACGTCGTTACCGGATATTTCGCTTTTCCGCTGTCAGAGGCAAAGCAGGTTCTCGGCTTCTACGCGGATTACTCCCAAAAGGTACCGGACGAGATGGCCATCGGGGCCGGCGTGGGCAGCCGCCTCGGTGATGAACCTGGAGCGGCGATGTACTTCGTCTGGAGCGGAAATCCCGCCGAGGCCGAGAAGTACTTCGGGCCGCTGCGCAAGGCGGGCTCCGTCGTCAATGAGCGCGTCCAGACGATGGACTACGTGGCGGTGCAACGATCCGGCGACATGGATGACACGCGTGCGTTTACCGGTTACATGAAGTCCGGCTTCGTCAGGTCCATTCCGGGCGACTTCATTGACGCCCTGATCGACAATTTCGAGGCACATCCTGACCGCGCCACGCGGTTCGGGTTCGGACACTCGGGAGGCGCGATCAGCCGGGTGTCCGACTCGGACACCGCGTTCGCAAACCGGGACTCCAACTACAATCTCTTGTCTTTCGTCAGCTGGAAGACCGGCGAAGACGGGGAAGAGCATGAGAAATACATCAAGTCACACTGGGCGAAGATCGAACCTTTCACCAGTGGCTTCTATGTGAACGACTATTTCGACCAATCCCAGGAAATGGTGAACAAGACGTATCGCGACAACTTTCCGCGGCTGCTGAAGGTAAAGCAGCACTACGATCCGACAAACCTGTTCCGGCTGAATGCCAACATCCGACCTCGCCAGGGGATCTGATCCCTGCTCGTCGTTCCGACCTGGCAGCATCGCGCGAGGAACGGCCCGCCGGTAGCCGTTCGGGAATCGCACGCTTTGCCCCACAGGCGGCCATCAGGTAATCGTGAATCCCGCAGGAAATGCTCGGCGTTTTTCTAGGTTTTGTTGAGGAAAAGGCAATCTGATTATGTGAAATTGTCCGTAAGGCTTCAAATTGACTTGCTACTGTCTAACCGCGATTGAGACAGAAACCTCGTTCAATTTGGGAGAGAATTCATGCGTACATTTCGATCGATCCTGACGGTAGTAGCCGCTTGCGCGGCTATGCTCACGAGCGGAATTGCCGGCGCCGAGGGCAACGCACGCTTTAAGCCTGGCACCGAAAATATCGCGGCAACGGCGATTGCGATTAACGCGCAGAGCGGTGAGTTTTCAACGCTTCTTGCCGCACTGACGTGCACCGATCTCGTCCCCGCAGTCGCAGACCCGGACGTCAGGCTGACAGTCTTCGCTCCAACAGACGCCGCTTTCCTGGCAGCCCTCGGCGTAGATGACGAGTCGGTCTGCACCATCGACAAGGCACTCCTTACCAGCGTGCTCCTCTTGCACGTCACCGAAGGTCGACGGCTATCGCCGAGCGTAATCAACGGTCGCAACAAGCAGATCGAGACGCTGAACGGCGGTTTCCTGTTTCCTGTTGGTTCGGGAAGCCTGACAATCGATGCGACCGGCAGCAGTGCGAATATCGTCATTCCGGATGTGCTCGCCAGTAACGGCGTCATCCATGCGATTGATTTCGTCCTGCTTCCCTGATTCGGTAGCCGCACGTCAGCTGTGAGCCCCGCCTCGTGCGGGGCTTTCTTTGTGACCTGATCGAGCAGTTCTGACTTACAGGTGATTGCCCGGTGTGCGACGTTCCGCTACGTTGCGTCCACGACACCGGCGAAACGCAGGCCGACCAGGATTGCCTGGATGCCGAGCGCCGCCTGAAGCACGCCAAGCACGGCTCCGACCACGGCGAATGCCGGCGCGACATACGGCGAGCTCGCTATTCGATTGGCACCCAACATCGCAAGCAGGTTCAGGAGCATGATGCCCCCGAGCATCGCGAGTATCGGCGTTATTGGCACGAATTCCGGACGCGACGTCAGTACGAGAATAACGACGGCGACACCGTAAGGCGAGACGACGAACGGAAATGCCAGCCTGAACGCAAGTCGGCGGACCGATATGTCGCCATTGACGCTGGCAACCGGTTTGTCGCCAGGCTCGTATTGCTCACGAATCGAGTCCATCGCTATTAGAAAGAGGATGATCCCCGCCGCAATCAGCAGGGCGCCGGTCGATATTCCCCAGTTACTCAGAACTCGCACCCCCAATGTCGCGGCAATCACAATGGATACCAGGGAAATCCCTGTTGTCGCGAGCGCTACTTTTCGTCGCCCGCCCGCGTCCAGTGTGGCTGTGCTGCGCGCGAACGGTGCGATCACGGCCTTTGGTCCCAGTGTCAGAAAAAAGAACGTGAAAATCTTGCTCAGTCCGAGGGACAGCGTACCTTCCGCCTCGGCGGCCATGGCGGGACCGGCGCTGCCGAGGAGCACTGTCAGCAGAGCGAAGCCCCGTAAGATGTTCCAGGTGCGCACCGCCGACCCCGGTTCAGTTGCCGCCTGCGACGCGGTCCCGCAGCTTATCGATCCGGCCGGACAGCCAGAACAAGACAGCCGCAATCAGCAACGCGGCAATCCCGAACAGCCAGGACAGTGTTACCCCGGCGATACCAGGCCAGAAAATGAGCACGAGCCCCACCACCGTCAGCACGATACCGGCGATCTTCTGCACCTGACGCAAGTCGTCGTCCTGACCAACGTCTTTCAGAGTCCAGAGCAACGCTATGCCGGTCAGGATTGCCCAGGCACCGAAGACGAGAACCAATGTCCTGATCGAGGCGTCCGGCCACAGGAAAAGCGCCGCGCCGACAGCCAGGCTGATCAGGCCCTGAAAGAAATAGGCTCCGCGCTCGCCCGCACTGAAGAGGCTGAGCACGCCCGCAATGCCGTCGAGAACGAGTAGTGCTGCTATGGCCCAGAGCAGGTACTGCGCGGAGGCCTGAGGCCAGGCGATCACGCAAACACCAGCAATCGCTATGAGCACGGCCTTTATCAGCAGCGCGCGGCGGACGTGGCCCAGTTTCTCTGTGACTCCGCTGCGTGCTTGCGATGCGGCGGCGCGGACACGTTCTCCAGGTTTGCCTTTATCCTCGGACATCACTCGTCTCCTTGGCGGTATTGGCGAGACTGTGAGTATAGGATACGCGGTTCGTGTAGTGACATAGCGTTACTGATCGTAACCGACCGTAGCAACCCCCACGGTAGAATCCAGGTTGCAAACCCGCAGCCGACCGTTCCGATTTCGACGTCGCGGCAATCCTGTACTTGGACCGACTTACATGCCCGTGTGAACATTCTCATCCAGACTGCCGGCTCGCGGGGAGACGTGGAACCCTACATAGCGCTGGGAGAGGGGCTGGTTCGCGCCGGGCACCGCGTCACGATCAACACGGCGGATCGCTTTCGTGAGCCTGTCGAGAAGCGTGGTCTCAGCTATGCGTATCTGAACAGCGGGCTGATCGATCTGCTCGAGTCTGACATCGGCCGTGGGGCGCTCGAAGACATGGACGATTTCCTCCGGGCCATCCGGATGGTCCCGCGGATGATCCGCGAGACCAGTCATATCCAAGAGTCGATGCTCGCCGAAGGCTGGGCCGCCGCGAAATCCGTGAGTCCGGATTTGATCCTGTTCAATTCCAAAATGGCCGGTGCTCACTACGCAGAAAATCTGGGTGTTCCGTCCGTACTGGCCATGCCGCTGCCTCAGTTCATACCGACCGGTGAATTTCCGACACTCGGTTTCCCACGCTTGCGATTTGGTAAGTTCTACAACCGCTCGACCTACCGCGTTGCTCACTTCGCGGCGGAGCGGATAGCAGGAAAATTCATCAAGGGGTGGAGACGTGCTCACGGATTGCCTCCAGCGAAAGGTCTCGGTCTGGCGCGACGCGGCGACGGCGAGCCCCTGCCCGTGCTGCATTGTTTCAGCGAGTACGTGGTACCGCGGCCGGCGGACTGGCCCGATCACGCGCACGTGACGGGGTACTGGTTCCTGAACCGAGCGGACGCGTGGTCTCCGCCGGAAGGACTCGTCGAGTTTATCGAGGGCGGCGCCAGGCCGATTCAGGTCGGCTTCGGAAGCATGGCGGGGCGTGATCCGGCACAGACGACGAAGATCGTGCTCGAGGCGATAGCACGCACCGGTCGACGTTGCGTGCTGGTAACGGGATGGGGAGGGCTGGTGCCGGAAAACGTCACGGACAATGTCTACGTGATCGATGCCGTGCCTTACGACTGGCTCCTTCCGCAGGTTGCGGCCACCGTTCACCACGGCGGCGCCGGTACGACCGCGGCCGGCCTGCGGGCCGGGCGACCTACTGTGAGGTGTCCGTTCTTCGGCGATCAGCCGTTCTGGGGTCGGCGCGTGCAGGAACTCGGGGCGGGCCCTGCCCCGATCCCGCAGAGACGACTGAGCGCGCCGCGGCTGGCCGAGGCAATCGAGTCCGCGTGCAACAGTCCTTCGATCGGCCGTCACGCCGCAGAATTGGGCAGGCGCATTCGCAGCGAAGACGGCATTGCCTGCGCCATTGGGTTTCTCGAGCGCTTCATGGGGCGTGACTGACGATCGACGCCGACGCACGATCGCGATTCCCTGTGAGGTGCCGGACGATACCCTCACTTGGAGCCAGACCGGCGACTGCACAGGCACGAACCGGCTTACTCACGGATTGCCATGGCTAGATGTCGGCTATCATGCGCACGCTGCGGAGAATTACTTCCTCGGACATTGCCAGGTCTATGTGCTCGATGCTCGTGAATCCAAGCGCGGAATAGAAAGCCTCACCGTTCAGCGATGAGAAGCATTCAAATCGCCCTACACCGGCTGCCTTCGCATCCGCAACGCACCGACGATAGATGAGCGAGCCGATACCGCGTCTTGTCCACTCCGGACGCACCCCGAAGTGACGCAAATGACCAAGCCCGGATTGAACTTCGCCGGAGCCGGGGCGTTCTCTCGTCCAGCCTCCGCACCCGACCATGAGTCCATCGGCAGCTTCCGCCACATAGTAGGTGCCCGACTCGAGCAGGGAGGGTTGGGCGCGAGTCATCATGGGCAGCGCCGCTGCCAATTCTCCATTGCCATACGCTGCAGCCATTAACTCTGGATACGAGGCCTCGAGCACCTGGGTGACGGCCGAGGCATCGCCCAGCGACGCTTTGCGCAACGAGACGGGGGAGGTCATGGCATACCAGCTCGATTCGAACGGTATGGTCATGTTACCAGTCCGTGAAGGAAAGTCTCGGCAGCAAGTCCCGACGCAAGCCAACCCGTAGCGAGGGTCCGTCCGGCCCGATAGGCCAGGTGGAGGCGGAGGCCGGCGGCACCCGGGGAGGTGCACTACAAGCTGGAAGCCGGCGAAGCGGGCTGGGTACCGGGCCAGGACCGGTGAACCGGGTATCCGAATGTCGGGCGATGATTGTCATCTTTTTTGACCCGGTGCTTGCCGGATGGCCTGACGTGACCGGACAATTGAAAGGCGAGGCGGTTTACAAGCCGTTCACCCTTCTCAAGGATGCCTTGGACAAGCTTCCTGCTCGGTTATCAGGCAAAGAAATGGATGATCTCGAGGTAGCCGCATGATTTCGGGGCGACGAGGATGGTTGCCTGTGATGGTTGCCTATACTGTGAGCTACACTGACCGTCACTGACCCGAAGCGGCCAGTGATCTCAACTTCCAGGGACATCAAACATGGCAACGGCCCCAGTATTTTCCCACGCTGTATTCATGACGCGTCGTTTCGAGGAAATGAAGGCGTGGTATATGAACGTGTTTGGCGCGGAGATCGTGCACGAAGATCCCGCCCTTGCCTTTCTTACTTATGACGACGAAAGTCATCGTTTCGCGATCGCGAATCTCGACGTGCTCAAGCCTGACGGGCCTGCGGTATCAGGTCCCGGTGAGATCGGCATCAACCATATCGCCTACACCTATGCGTCGGCGGCAGATTTGCTCGAAACCTATGCCAGGCTGAGGGAACGGGGACTTACTCCCTACTGGGCAGTGCATCACGGCTTCACGCTCTCCTTCTACTACCAGGATCCGGACGGCAATCGAATTGAGCTTCAGGTCGAATCCTGCAGCTCCGAAGACGCCTTCGACTATATGCTGAGCGAAGCTTTTGCAGAGAACCCTGTCGGCGTAGAGGTGGACCCGGAGGCGCTCCTGGCACGCAGTCGAGCGGGCGCTGACGAAGCAGAGCTGACAGCACGTCCCGATGGGAAACCGTCAGTCATTCCCGATGCTCATGGTATTGCCTAAGAGGAAGATTGCTCTTCTGTCACTTGTCCTGATTCTGATTGCGCCGCCGATCGGGACAGCCGACCCTGCAGAGCCGTCTTCCCCGTCTCCTCCGCTCACCATGGCCCGGTTTTTCGTCGTTGACAGTGAGGGGCGCTCCGTTCCGGATGCCGGCATTCCGATACAGGAAAGACAGGAAACGCAATCCCCGCCTTCTTCTTCGGCGAAATCGACGGACCGGCGAGCCACCCCACAGAGCAAGACCAGGAAGAGACCAGTCGATTTGGCGCGCAAGCCCGACGATTCGCAGTTGTGGCGAGCCTGGCAATGCGAGCGGCATGGATTGCATTTCACCGCGGACGGACGATGTATTCGGCCGATCGTTCGCGTGACCGAGACTCTGCCTCACCCGAGTGCCCGACGCCCGATGCGACGTATCCCGGATCGGGAGTGACCGAAAATGGCGCCGTAGCGAAGATGTTATGCTGATGTCGTAGGATGTACGGGGAAGGGCATACGATGGACACGGTCGGACCGGGAGCATCGATAGGCGCCGTCGTCGGGGCCGGTGTTGGACTAGCGTTGGGCAGTGCCGCAGTCGGCGCCGCCCTGGGAATAGTCCTGGGCGCTGCCGTTGGCGCGTTGCAGCATAGCGACGATCACTAGATCGCTATTCGGACGAATCGTATCGGGCTCCGAATCGTCTAGCGGAGCAGCTCGGCGGTGGCCGTCTGCGTAATACGGCCGTCCGGCCCGCGAACTTCCAGTTCCACTGTATCGGCAGCGGGCCGGCCGACGAGCCGGAATGGGGCGAGGTCGTAAAGCGGCGACCTGCCGCGGAAGCTGAATGCCGAAATGCGCCGGGGCGTGTTGTCGTGAACCAGCTTCGCGAGCAGCACTGCCGTCAGCGGGCCGTGGACGATCAGTCCCGGATATCCCTCCTCATGAATGGCGTACGGGCGGTCGTAGTGGATCCGGTGCGCGTTGAACGTCAGCGCGGAGAAGCGAAACAGCAGGCGCGGATCTGCTTCGAAGTCCCGCCACCAGGTGCCGTCCGGTTCCGCCTCCATCATTTTCGGTTCGGGAGCAGGTGCCGGATCACCCGGCTGGCGGTAGACGATATCCTGTTCCTCTTCGATACACAGTTCCCCATCCTGGTGAAACTCGTAGCCGACGGTGACGAAAGTCAGTGCGCCACTGCGCCCACTTTTGGCCTCTATTGCCCGGATCACCCCTGCCCGGGTCGCCGGTCGGCCGAGGATCAGCGGACGGTGGAAACGCATACGTGCGCCAGCAAACATGCGCCGGGGCTGCGGGACCGGCGGCAGGAAGTCGCCGCGTTCGGGATGGCCGTCTATGGCAAGGCGACTCTGCGGCGAGACCGGCAGAAAGTAGAACCACTGCCACAACGGCGGGAGGGCCTCACCCTGTGCCGGCGCCAGCGACGGTGAATCGAGCATGGCGGCGACGGCGGTCGCGGGCCACGGCGA
>JARRMH010000043.1:0-10854 GCA_037386205.1 Woeseiaceae bacterium
GCTAAGGCTCACAAGCAGTCGTAAGGATGAGTCTATAGGACGAGCCACCGAATGTCCGCTTCGGGTCGATAGCTGCCTTGATCCGGCAATAGTCGCCCACGCTCTGCTTACCGGATGAAAACAGCCCCTCGACCGGAACGGGCTGCATCCAGATTCAGACTGGTATCGGACGCCCAACCATAGGACGATCTCAACTAGCCCTTTCCTTTACGCGATGCGGCAATCGCCGCGCCAATCGCGATTCCAATTGCAATTCCAACGCCGAGGTTTCCCATCGCCACTCCGATGCCAGCGCCGATCGCAGTACCAATCGCTATTCCTGCACCAACGTTTTTCATAAAGCCGTATCCTCAACGACATGAACATTGCGGTGCAGACTATCACGCAACCAGTTGGTTCGGGTCGTTAGCTGCGGTCAGGGGCACTTCTAGGCAAGGGACCGCTTCCGCGCGGTAAGCGGAACTCAATCAGGTGTGAATCTCGCGGGCGCCAAGTTCTCTTATCGGCCAGGAGCAGAACCTGGCGTCACAATTTTTCCAGGGCAGCCTTCGCCTGGCTTTCCGAAACCTGGGTAAATTTGGGCCGCCCCGCATAGACACCCAGTTGTGTTTTACCTTCGACGTAGTAAATCTTGCCTGCTTCCACTGTCAGCGTAACGGAATCTTGTGAAATGACCTGAGACCAGAACGTGTGTTGGCCCGGTTCGAGATAGGTGTACAAAACGCTGCCGTTGGTCAGAGTTCCGATCACGCCGTCAGAATGGTGCACATTGAAACGAACCGCGCCGCCTTTGAAGTTCTTGACTCGATAAATCACGACGAGCCCCTTGTCAGGATCGGCTTGTGGAATTTCAGCCGACATGGATTTTTCTGAAACCAGGGCAAAATTGATCACAAGGCATGCGATCAGGATGTAGCGCAAAGTCATAATTTGGTCACTCTCCGGGACGGGGCGATATTTGCGAAAGGAAGCAAGTCTATACAAAGCGTCTTCGGAAATCTCGTCTTCGCTTATTGATTGCCAGTCAGTCTGACCGGGTCCAGATTCCGCTTCGGGTCGGTCACAGTAATTGCGCACGAAAATCCGCTCGTTCCGTCAGAAAGCATTCTTCGGAAGTCAAATAAAACTGGCCGACCTTTTCTTGAAGAAGTCAGTCCATGCAATTCACCGAGGCTTTCCTATACTGAATTTAAGCGCGAAAAAAGAGATAAAGGAGAGAGAAATGAGACACATACAACGGTTCGTTTTGGCTTCATGCTTGTTTTTTCTGGTTTCCTACCCACTTGTCGCCCTCTCGCAACTGACCAGCGGACTGCAGGGTCCGTCGGGAAGCACCATTGGTCCGGATGGCGCGCTGTACGTAACCGAAGGCTTGACCGGTGAGGTTACACGGGTCGATCGCAACACCGGCGAACAGTCGATGTTTGCTGAAAATCTGCCACCGCTCGTCCCCGATTTTGGATACGGTGGAGCGGTCGACGTGGCTTTCCTCGACGACACGGCTTACGTTCTGGTTTCACTGACCGACCCGTTCGCGGTCGGCCCTTTGGGTGGCTTCGAGCCACAGGGAATTTATCGGATCGATGGACCTGATTCCTCTACGCTAATCGCAGATCTTGGTGCCTGGTCCGCCGCAAACCCGCCTTCGAATACTTTTTTCTTCCCGGGCGGCGTACCTTTCGCCATGGAGCCTTTCAGAGGTGGGTTCTTGGTCAGTGACGGCCATCACGATCGCGTGCTGTGGGTTGAATTGGATGGCACCGTTACCGAGTTCTACGTCGGCATTGACATCGTTCCAACCGGCTTCGAAACCTGGGGGCATCATGTACTCGTAGCGCAGGCCGGAGTGGTACCGCATCTTCCCGAGGACGGAAAGGTCGTATCGGTGGACGCCAAAAACGGCGCGAGCATGGAGATTTCCGCCGGTGCACGATTGGCCGTAGATGTAGAGTTCGGTCGCGGCAGGACGCTCTACATTCTCTCTCAAGGTGAGTGGAACAACGCATTCCCCGGCTCTTCGGCCTTACCCATGACCGGCGCGCTCTTTCGAATGGAAAGCGACGGTTCGGTTACCGAGGTAGTCGACTCGCTCAACCTGCCAACATCGCTGGAGATCGTCGGCAAGACGGCCTACATCGTGAGCCTGACCGGAGATATCTGGGCGATCGAACTTGAAAATGCACCGCCCTATGGAGTGCGCTGAAAAGCGATAACGCTCGGTGGCCAGGGACGGCCATCCGACCAAGTGGCAGTCCACTGAAAGGCAATTTCGGTTGCGCCGTCTTCTGTTGGACTTCCCGCGATTTTCCCATGATTATCTGCAATGGGTCGGCAGCCGCCCTTCCTGCATTTTGGGCCCATACTTCCGCGGTACGATGCAAGTCAGAACGCCCCGGGACGCGAATCGCAAGGGACGCCGAGTTCTCAATTCGGCCAGGAGCGATTGTTGATCACGAAGACCGTTCAGCGTCGCTTGGTGTCCGAAAACTCCTCGAAGAAATCGTTCGCATCGACCAGATCGCTGAAACCAAATATCCAGGCGGTTTCTGCAACATCGGAAAAGTCGAGCCCACCCGCCTGGATGGCCTCGTTGAGGTAGCGACCGTCTGCGCCGTTATAGGTGTTGGCAATCTCGACGGCCGTCGTCCAGATTTCCGTCAGTCGGACATCGCTGACATATTCCTGCCAGTTTATCGGGGTCTTCGAACGGAACCCGGGGCTGCCGTTTCCTGGTGCGTTCCCGTCCGGAATCTTTTGATAGCTTGCGGATTCCTGCACGAAGGCCAGGTCTTCGGCCGTGGTTACTTCTTCATTCCAGTCGGAATGCTGAACGACGTGTACGCGGTCTCTGACGTTTGATTCGGGTATTCGTTCGTGAATAGCGCGTAGCAGGGCTGCAGAGAAATCGGACTGTCCGGCGTCGGCAATCCAGAGGGATCCCCCGTCGTTCAGAGTTTCGATAGAGAGGCTGCAAACCTCATCCAGGGCCTTGTCAAAGTCGTCATGGGCGTCGGACCATTGTTCTCCGAACGCCAGGTCGAATACGTCCTCGGCCGGAACGTACCGTCCTTCCTGAATTCCGTAGGCGCCCGCCACTGCGTGGTATCGGACCCTGGAAAACCTCGGGTCGGCCAACATCATCGCTACCGCCGCAACCGAATGAACATCGTCCACATCGGTCTTGACATCGAAATGTGCGAGATAGAGGTCTTTGTCGCGATCAAACCTGCCCAATAAATCCGGCTCAGCGTCTTCCTGAAAAGCGCACGATGCCAAAGAAATGCTGATCAGCAGAGTGAGTGCCGGCTTCATCATCGTGCGAGTGTAAAGACTCCACGAATACCTGACAACGACCCTGCAGCTCGCTTGCAGGGAAAAGCCGGCTTTACGGTCAACCAAGCAATTGCGACAGGCGGTTACAGCTTCTGCCAGGGTTCGTTAACCGTCTTCAACAATCAAAATCGGCCTGATTCCGCTTGCCAGTACATTCGAGAAACTGATCGAAAAATGCCGCTCAGCTGGGCGAGCGACAGGAGCGCCCCCTACACGCTCCGCGTCGCCAATGCCGGTGGGATGTTGGACGCTCGCCGTGCAGGGATCAGCACGGCCAGTTGGCCCAGGAGCCACAAGGCGGCCATGCCGACCGGCAGATACCACAGGGGCAGGCGCCCTACTTCGTAATTGGTGTCCAGGAACCAGTTCAGGGCTACGGTAGCGACCAGCCCGACCACCAGCCCGGTCGTCGTGATCATGCCGTTCTCGACCAGGAAGTAGCGCACGATGTCGGCACGGGTGGCGCCCAGCGCGCGGCGGGTGCCGATCTGTTTGCGACGCTGCGTGACGCTGAACCAGGCCAGTCCGACGATGCCGAGGCCGGTGATGGCGCCCAGCACCACGATCACGGCTGTCAGCAGTTTGACCATGGCGATGTCGCCGGAATAGGTGCGCTGTTTCTGTTCCGCGAAGGTTCTCGCGCGATCGATGACCCGGCTGCGGTTCTTCGACAGGTAGTCCTCCGCCTCGGTCATCACGCGCGACAGTTGGCCCGGTTCGGCACGCAGCACGTACATGGAACCGCCGAACAGGGGGTAGATGGGCTGCAGGGACGTCCGGTCGATATTGCTCGAAGAGGGCCATGCGTTCTGCATGTGGTCGTAGATGCCGACGATTTGCAGCGGTTTCTTGCCCCCCACCTCGTTGAATACCGTCTTGCCCAGAGCGTCGCCGTCGGGAAACAGCTCGTCGGCCAGCGCCTGGCTGGCCAGCATCACCCGTGGATCCTCGTTTTCCGCGAGGCTCACACTGACCATGTCCTCGGGTTGCAGGTTTCGCCCCGCGACGAGTTCCAGGCCAAAGGTCTCGAGGCCCTGCTCATCGACCATGAACTTGCCGAAAGCGACGCTTTCGTTGGAGGGTTGCTCCGGGTCGACAAAAAGACCGTCACCCCAGCCGCTGCCGCTGGCCGGGACGGAATTGGTCGGTATCGCCGCAATCACGCCGGGAATCGAGCGCAACGCTTCCAGGTCGTCGCGGATGATCTGCATCTGGTCCAGTTTCGGGTCGAAAATGGTGGTGATGAACAGGCCCGTATTGGCTTCGTCCAGTCCTGTCGGACGTGCAATATCAGCCGAGCGTTGCTGGATGATGAAGGCCGCGTTGGTCACGATGGCCAGGGTCAGCGCGATTTGCAGCGCGATAAGCAGGGTGCCCAGTTTGTTGTGCAGCAGGGCGCGGAAAATGGGGCCGATGTCCTTCATGTTTGCGTCCTCACTGTGTTTTCAAAAGGCCGGCAGGCGCCAGTCGCGAGACGCGCCAGACCGGGTACATGCCCGCCAGGATGGCAAAAACGGTTGCCACGCTGATCGCGGTCAGCAGCATGACGGCATCCAGGTGCACCAGGTGCTGGTAGCCCTGGTAGAGGCTTTCCACCGCGCGCAGGCCGAGCCAGGCCAGGCCGGTGCCGGCCAGGCCGCCGAGCACGCCGATCATGCCAACCTCGACCAGGTTCTGCTGGAACACGTCGCGCCGGCTGGCGCCCATGGCCCGGCGTAATGCCACTTCACCCCCCTTGCCCATGAACTTGGCCATCAGCAGGCCCACGGTGTTCAGCACGCAGACCAGCAGAAACAGGAAACTCAGGCGCACCAGCACGCGGTTGTCGTTGCGCACGATCTCGTTGACCTCCATCCACTCCATCACGTTCGAGATGAAGGTGTTGAGCGGTCGCTCAAAGCGGCCATATTCCTTTTGCCCGCGCACGTAGTTGTCGAGGTAGTCCTTGTACGCTGCAGCCTGCTCCGGGGTTTCGAGTTCGGCCCAGAACTGGGTGAACACGCACTCGGACTGCATGAAGGCCTCGAACAGCGGCAGGGTCTCGTCAATCGCCTTCCAGCAATTGGTATTGCCTCGGGGCCCCCACTGCGCGTCAATTGCGCGATTCATCGGAACGAACACCTGCTCGGTATCGTCCAGCGCACGGGAGGTGCCGTCGGCGTGGTAGAAGCGCGGCACCGGCTGCCAGTCGTCGATCACGCCGACCACCTGGTAAAACTGGTCGTCCAGCCGAATGCTGCGGCCGACGCTGTTTTCACCGTTGAACAGCTTGTCGTTGAGTTCCCGCCCGATGACCGCCACGCTGGCGCGCGCCTCGTCGTCGTCCAGCGTCCACGGCTGGCCGTACAGGAAGGGAACGTCGAACATTTCGAAGAAGGTGTACCAGGTGGCCCGGACACTTTCGTCGAACGGCGGCGTCTCATCCTCCGGCACCACGATGGCGCCAGTGGCGTACATGTGCACCTGGCGCAGCGCCGGGGTATCGGCCTGCATCAGGGTGTTGCCGTCGCGGTAGGTGAGCTGGGGTTGCACATCCTTTGCCGATTCGGTGGGATCGTCATTCGGATCCCAGTTGTCGAGCTGGACCGCGAACAGTTGGTCGCTCTTGTGCGGAATCGGGTCGCCCGACATCAGGTAATACACCGTGAAGGTGGTCATGAAGGCGCCGATGCCCAGGCCCAGCGCCAGCACCATCAGGGCCGAGAGTACCGGTGTGCGGCGTATGCTGGCCAGGGCCAGACGCACGTAGTAGCTAAACACGGGCGGCCTCCCGTTCGGGCATCGGGGTGACCTTGGCGATCGGCGCCAGTGGAACATCGCTGGCGCGGCCATCCAGGATATGGATGTTGCGGTGTGCGCGGCGCGCGAGGTCCGGGTCGTGCGTGACCATCACGATGGTCGTGCCTTCGGCGTTGATGGCTTCCAGCAGGCCCATCACCGCCTCGGCCATCTCGGAATCCAGGTTTCCGGTCGGCTCGTCGGCCAGCAGGAAACGCGGTTTGCCGGCCAGGGCCCGCGCGATGGCGACGCGCTGTTGCTGTCCGCCCGACAGCTGCGAAGGCAGGTAGCCCTGCCGCGAGCCCAGGCCGATCCGGTCCAGCATGTCGCCGATGGCGCGGCGGCGCTCGGTTTTCGACCAGCCGCGGTACCGCAGCGGTACGTCCACGTTGTCAGCCAGGTTGAGGTCCGGGATCAGGTTGAAACTCTGGAAGATAAAACCGACCTTCGCGTTGCGGATGCGCGAGCGGCGGTTGTCGTTGAGCGTGCTGACGTCCTCGCCGTCAAGCAGGTAACTGCCGCTGCTGGGCGACTCCAGGAGGCCGGCGATATTCAGGAACGTGGTCTTGCCTGAGCCCGAGGGCCCGGTCACGGCGACGAACTCGCCTTCTTCCACGTGCAGGTCGAGTTCGCGCAGCGCATGGGTTTCAACGAGTTCGGTGCGGTATACCTTGCTGATCTGGCTCATTTTGAGCATGGCGTGTTGTCTCCTGTTTTTTTGTTGGGCTGTCGGTACGTTTTCGGTATCTACAGGTCTTCGGTTCAATCCACGACCTGGATGGTTTCGAAGTCTTCGAACTCGGAAATGCTGGAAATGATCACGCGCTCGCCCTCGGCCAGGCCTTCGAGCACCTCGACCTCGGCCGCGCTGCGCGCACCCAGGCGCACGGCGCGGCGCTGCGCAAGGCCATCCTCGCCCAGCACGAAAGCGGTGCGCCCGCCGCCACTGTCGGCAAATGAGCCCCGCTGCAGTTTCAGCACGTCGAACAGTTCATCCATCATGATGCGCACGGTGACGCGCTGGTTCTGCCGCAGGCCGGGCGGCTTGTCACCGGTAAAGCGGATGCGGCCGACCACCTCGCTGTTCACGACCTCGGGCGACAGCGAGACCAGTTCGCCGCGAAACTCGGCATCGTTGTACTTCACGTCGCTGGCCAGGCCGATGCCGAGATCGTCGGCGTAGGCCTCCGGAATGCGAACCTCGACCTCGAAGGCGCCCAGGTCGACCACGGTGATCAGCGGCGTGTTTTCGGCCACCAGGGATTTCTGGTTCGCTTCGACGTTGCCGACGATTCCGGTCACCGGCGAGCGGATCGTAAGGTCTTCGACGCGCCGGTTCAGTTCCTTCACGATCAGGCGCTGACGGTCGACCGCGCGTTGACGGGTCGTGGTTTCAAATTCCAGGCTTTCGGTTTCCAGTTGGGCGTCCTGCACCGCGTGAGCGTGTTCGACTTTTGCCCGCGCCAGTTCGTCGCGGGCCCGCTCGTATTCGACCTCGGAGATGGCGTTGGTTTTCATGGATTTGTCGGCACGGCGCATCTCGCGCTCGGCGGCTGTCAGCTTGACCTGGGCGAGGTCGATGGTCTGCTGCCCTTTCACCTGTGCCTTGCGCGCCTGGATCCTCTCGCGTGCGAGTTCGGCGTCGAGTCCGTCAAGCGTAGCCAGTTCCTGCAGGTGCGCCGAGCGTACCTCGGGGCTGTCGATAACGGCGAGGACCTGGTCGGTGGTCACGGAGTCGCCCGGCATGACCTGCAGCGTCACGGTGCCGGTGGCCGGGCTGTACAGCGTCGGGCTTACCGCGGCCACCACGCGCCCCTGCACGTTCAGATCGCGCACCAGGTCACCCCGGTTTACGGTGGCGAAGCGCAGTCGGTCGGCGGAAACGCTGGCTTCCGCATTCAGCCAGGTGGACAGGGCGGACAGGAACAGGGCGGCCAACGGCAGCAGAAGCAGCACCGGTACAACCCAGCGCAGCCGCCGCCATTTACGGGGCGTTTTTTCGATCTGCACGTCCTGCGCTGACGTGTCGCGGATTCCCTCGGGCATGGTTCGCTTCAACGATTGGCTTAATACCTTTGACGAGCGATACGTCGAAATGGTTACTTCGACGCGAAACTTCAGCATGCGAAGTCGCCTGTGATCCGCTACTCGCTGATTGGAGAGGCCAAGAGAAACGCTAAACTTCGAAACACCCGCAGAACGATTTAACCAATGTGTTGCGGCAACCGGTTGAAACCGCAGTCGGAAGCGGCTATCCGTACCTCTTCAAAGGTAAAGACCGCTTCCGAGACGATAGCGGAACTCATTCAGGGCCAGATTAAAAGTGCGCCAATAGCGGCTTTCGGCCAGAAACGGACATTCAACCGCAACAATCGTTACCTTGCTGAATGGGAGGACACTTGGTGTCGCCGTAGGAACAATACACACAGCAGTCCCCAGGAAGCGGACGCAGAATCTCGCCACATCCCTTACAGTCATAAAAAAACTGACAAGCATCCGTGGGCATTTCCTCTCGTTCGGAGTGACCGCACCTTGGGCAGGTTATTGTCGAGAACTTGTCGATCACTTAGATGCTTTCGGTTTCGTGGATGTCTCCCGCCAGATTCCTGAGCGGCGATCAAGCCAGGTACTGTTTCAACTCGTTGGCACTTGGAACCTTGCCTTCAATGACAATTCGATCATCTACCGCCAACGCAGGTGTGCGCATGACGCCAGCATCGATGATCTGGTTCATGTCGGTGACCTTTTGGAGTTCGTAGGCGGCGCCAAGTTCGCGGGCCGCTTCCTCGGCATGTTGGGTCAGGAGATTGCACTTTGCACATCCGCTGCCAAAGATCGTCAGTTTCATTACATTTCACTCCGTTAAATTAGAAGTAATTTCCGAACACAAAGCCGGTGATCGTGGCCATCACGATCACCAAGACGCAATAGGTCACAGTCTTGCCGGTACCCAAGATCGAGCGGATCACTAGCATGTTGGGCAGTGAAAGGGCCGGGCCTGCCAACAGCAAGGCAAGTGCAGGGCCCTTTCCCATACCTGCGCCAATCAGGCCCTGCACAATGGGCACTTCCGTCAGCGTTGAAAAATACATGAAGGCGCCCACGACGGACGCCAGCACGGTGGACGTCAGTGAATTGTCGCCGACGGCAGCACTGATCCACGTAGATGGGACCAATCCTTCCTGGCCCGGTCGGCCCAACAGGAAGCCGGCGATGAAAACACCCGCCAGTAACAGGGGCGCGATTTGTTTCGTGAAGCCCCAGGTCTGCTCGGCCCATTCACGGTCGGATGGACGGATCGCAGCAAGTAGCATCAATCCAAGGGTTCCCGCGGCGAAGGCCAGTCCAGGTGTTGAGGGAGCAATCCATGCGCAAGCTGCAACGACGATGGCCAGCACGACCATGTGCGTAGCTGGCCAGTTCCAGCGCACGACCAGCAGCACGCCCAGACTGACCGCAAGTGCCGCGGTGATGAGCCACTTCAATCGGTAAATAGCCATCCAGACTGCACTGTCCGCTGCGGCCCAGTTGGCGAAGATCAAAATTCCTACCATGAGGGCGAAGAACATCGAAATGGCACCCAAAGACTTTTCGTGCTCCTCAGCTTCGAAACCACGAACGGAGTGATCGGTCCGCCCCGCTTCTTCCTCGCGATAAAGGAGATGCATGATGGCCCCGATTACGACAGCGAAGACGATGGCGCCGACTGCCCGTGCCGTCCCCAGTTCGATGCCAAGCACCTTGGCGGTGACCACGATGGCCATGACGTTGATGGCCGGCCCGGAGTACAGGAAGGCGACGGCAGCGCCCAGGCCCGCCCCACGCCGATAAATACCACCGAAAAGAGGCAATACTGTGCAGGAGCAAACGGCCAGCAGCGTTCCCGAGACGGACGCGACACCCAGGGCCAGCGGCTTGGACGCCTGTGGCCCCAGAAATCGCATGACAGAACCTTGGGAAATGTAGACCGCCATTGCACCGGCGATTACGAAGGCCGGCAGCAGGCATAGGATGACGTGTTCCTGTGCGTACCAGTGAACCAGCGCAAAAGCTTCCAGTACGGCATTATCGAAGCGGGCCAAACCCGCCGGCATGAAGTAGACGGCCAGAAAGATCACCAGCACCAGGGCGATCAGGTGGCCCTGTTGGCGATTCTCCGAGTAAAGATTTCGTAGTTGGGCGTACATCGACTCACACGCAGGAAGCAAGTCTGGGTCGACTGGCCATTTTCTCAAGCCTCTTACGGTCACCGAGGAAGGGCTGCAAACGATGGAGATTTTGAAGCACTTGTTGCAACGATTCTTTCGCCCAGGGGGGCAAGTCTGGATTGATTCGGTAGTGCATCCACGTACCCTCCCGACGAGGTGTCACGAGGCCGGCGTCACGCATCAAAGCCAGATGCCGCGAAATTTTGGGCTGCGACTCTTCCAGCGCAAAGGTCATTTCGCACACACAGGCTTCTTCTTCCACCTGGATCAGCATCAGGCAACGCAGGCGTGTGGTGTCTGAAAGCAAGTTGAACAAAACTTCAGGTTTCACGCGAATTATTATATGCGTTTACGCATATATACGGAATATCAGATTACTAAGGTTGCTCGTTTCCTCAAGACACGCTTCTGCAGTCTGAGGAATTATGTCCGCTTCGGGTCGTTAGCTGCAGTCAGGAGCACTTCTAGGCAAGGGGCCGCTTGTGGGCGGTTAGCGGGACTGAATCCTGCTCTTGATCGGGGTGCGTTAATAGTT